>JANMKM010000001.1:0-3840 GCA_031372035.1 Rhodoferax sp.
TTCATGGCCTGGCTCAATGGCCATCAAAGCCACTTCAGCATGGTCGGTGGCCAGCAGAGCACGCGCTCGCTGGTGCACCTGAGCGAGCTGTTCCGCCTGGCCGACGCCGCCGGCGTGCTGGTGCAGCCGGAGCTGGCGGTACAGCGCATGCGCCAGCTGCTGGCGGTCTACGGCGTGCAGGCCTGAAAGACGGTTCCCCGACATGCGTGACTTCAGCCGTGACAACGAATGGTTGTCGATCAACACCGCTACGCTGCGCCGGTAGCGCGGTGTCGAGCGGCCGCTGGGCGAGATCATCGAGGCCTGTGCCCGACGGGGCGTGCGCGCCATTGCCCCTTGGCGCGACCAGGTCGCCGCTGCCGGGCTGGCCAACACGGCCCGGCTGGTGCGGGACCACAGCCTGGCACTTTCGGGCTACTGCCGCGGCGGCATGTTTCCGGCCAACGGTCCGGCCGAACGCAAGGCGGAGCGTGCCGACAACCGCCGTGCCGTGGATGAGGCCTGCGACCTGCGCGCCACCTGTCTGGGGCTGGTGCTGGTGGTCGGCGGCCTGCCAGGGGCGCTGACGGGCAAGGCGCTGCACAAGGACATTGCCTCGGCCCGCGAGCAGGTGCGCGACGGCATTGCCGAGCTGCTGGACTACGCCCGCGACCAGGGCATGCCGCTGGCGATCGAGCCGCTGCACCCCATGTACTGCGCCGACCGGGCCTGCGTCAACACGCTGGAGCAGGCGCTGGACCTGTGCGATTTGCTGGACCCGGAAACCAGCGGTGCACTGGGTGTGGCTGTCGATGTGTACCACGTCTGGTGGGACCCGAAGCTGCAGGCGCAGATCGCCCGCGCCGGCGAAAAACGGCTGCTGGCCTTCCATGTCTGCGACTGGCTCACACCCACCACCGACCTGCTCAATGACCGCGGCATGATGGGTGACGGCGTGATCGACATCCCGCGCATCCGCGGCTGGGTCGAAGACTGCGGCTACCGCGGCTTTTGCGAAGTGGAAATCTTCTCCGCCACCAACTGGTGGCAGCGCGATGGCGTGGAGGTGCTGGACACCTGCATTGCCCGGCACCGCAGCGCTGTCTGATGGATATGCAATCCCTGCACCCGCCCGACCACTTTGCCAGCGTGGACCAACTGGAAGACCTGATGTCCACGCCGTCGGCTGCGCTGTGCGAAGCACTGCATCACGTCGAAGGCGACATCATGGTGCTGGGTGTGGGCGGCAAGATGGGCCCCACGCTGGCGCGCATGGCCAAGCGTGCAGCACCGCACAAGCGCGTCATCGGCGTGGCCCGTTTTTCTGAAGCCGGGTTGCAGGCACGGCTGCAGTCCCAGGGCATCGAATGCATTGAAGCCGACCTGCTGTCGGCGCCGGCCTTGGCGGCCTTGCCCGACGTGGCCAACATCGTGTTCATGGCCGGGCGCAAATTCGGCTCCACCGGCAGCGAATGGCTCACCTGGGCCATGAACGCCCACGTCCCGGCGCTGGTGGCGCAGCGTTTTCGCAATTCGCGCATCGTGGCCTTCTCCACCGCCTGCGTCTACCCCTTCACGGCGGTGGATGGCGGCGGTGCACCCGAGCAGTTGCCACCCACCGCGCCTAGCGGCGAATACGCCAACTCCTGCGTTGCGCGCGAGCGCCTGTTCGAGCACTTTTCGCACCAGCATGGCACGCCCGGTCGCTTGCTGCGCCTGTCCTATGCCATCGACATGCGCTATGGTGTGCTGCATGACCTGGCACACAAGATCCTCAGCGGGCAGCCCATCGACTTGGGCATGGGCCACGCCAACATCATCTGGCAGGGCGAAGCCAACGACTGGTCGCTGCGTGCCCTGGCCCACTGCAGCGCACCGACCTCGGCGCTCAATATCAGCGGCCCGGTGCTCAGCATCCGCGCCGTGGCCGAAGGCCTGGGGCAGCGCCTGGGACTGACACCGCTGTTGCAGGGAACCGAAGCGCCCACCGCCTGGCTGGTCAACTGCGAGCAGGCCTGGAGCCTGTTCGGCAAACCGCAAGTCAGCCTGGAACGGATGCTGGACTGGACCGCGCACTGGGTACAGGCCGGCGGCCAGAGCCTGGGCAAACCCACCCATTACGAAGCCCGTGATGGCAGATACTGAAGGCTGACGCACATCGCCATGCATTGGTCCGCCATACCTTCCGACTCACTGGCCGTCCTGCGCCGTGGTGCGGTGATACCCGCGCACCTGCTGGCACTGGACGCGCAGCGCAAGCTCGACCGCCAGCGCCAAAAGGCCTTGGCGCGCTATTACCTGGACGCCGGTGCCGGCGGGCTGGCCGTAGGCGTGCACTCGACCCAGTTTGCTGTCCGTGAAGCCGGCCTGTACCAGCCGGTGCTGGAACTGGCAATGCAGACCGCGCAAGACTGGACACCGCTGGGTGGCAAGCGTCCGCTGTTCATGGTGGCAGGACTGGCCGGTCAGACCGCGCAGGCCGTGGCCGAGGCGCAAACGGCATCGGCCATTGGCTACCACGCCGGGCTGCTGAGCCTGGCGGCCCTGCAGGGTGCAGGCGAGGACGAACTCATTGTCCATTGCAGCGCCGTGGCGGCAGTGATGCCGATCGTGGGGTTTTACCTGCAACCGGCGGTGGGGGGCATCGTGCTAGGCAGCCATTTCTGGCAGCGCTTTGCCCAGATCGACAACGTAGTGGCGATCAAGATGGCGCCCTTCAACCGCTACCGCACGCTCGACGTGGTGCGTGGCGTGGTCACGGGTGGCGGACACGACCGGATCACACTCTACACCGGCAATGACGACCATATCGTGCTCGACCTGCTGGCACCCTTTGCCGTCCGCCGCGGCAAGGAGACCGTGCTGGTGCGCGTCAAGGGTGGCCTGCTGGGGCACTGGAGTGTCTGGACCCAGCGTGCAGTCGAACTGCTGGAGCGGGTGCACCGGGCCGTGCTCAGTGGCGTGGCGGACAAGGATCTGCTGGCGCTGGACAGCCAGGTGACCGACTGCAATGCCGCCCTGTTTGACGTGGCGCACGACTTCCGCGGCTGCATTGCCGGCTGCCACGAGGTGCTGCGGCGCCAGGGCCTGCTGCAGGGCATCTGGTGCCTGGACCCGGCCGAGGGTCTGAGCCCGGGCCAGGCCGAGGAAATCACCCGTGTCCACGCCGCCTGGCCGGCCCTCAACGACGACGCCTTTGTGGCCCAGCACCTGCAACGCTGGCTCGCGAACTGACAACTTCCGCCCACCCCCGCACCCACCAACCTACGGAGACACCATGCAAAAGCGCAACTTCTTCAAGACCTTCGCACTCAGCGCCATCGGCCTGGCACTGGCCGGCACGGCTGCTGCCCAGCAATGGAAGCCCAGCCGTCCGATCAACCTGATCGTGCCCTGGGCCGCTGGCGGCTCCACCGACCAGGTCACCCGGGTCAGCGCAGCCGAGATGGAAAAGGCCCTGGGCCAGACCATCGTGATCATCAACCAGCCCGGTGCCTCCGGCTCCATCGGCACCAAGAGCGCGCTAGATGCACCCAAGGACGGATACACCTGGACAGCAGGCGCAGCCCAGGACCTGGGCACCTACCAGACCCTGGGTTCGCTCAACACCAGCATCAAGGACTGGCACCTGTTCCTGAACGTGGCCAACATCCAGGTGATCGGCGTGAACCCGAAGACGCCCTACAACAATGCCAAGGAGCTGCTGGACGCGATGAAGGCCAAGCCCGGCCAGATCAGCGTGGCCACGGCCGGCGTCACCTCGGCCGGCCACAACGCGATGGAGCTGATCAGCAAGGTCACCGGCGTCAAGTACCGGCATGTCACCTATGACGGCGGCAACCCCGCGGTGGTGGCTACGGT
>JANMKM010000012.1:0-2822 GCA_031372035.1 Rhodoferax sp.
GGCTGCGCTGCGCCGTCGCAGATTTCCAGGTGGTGCGCGGCAGTATGCGGGTCGACTCGCTGGTGCTCGATACCGCCGTGACGACGATCAATGGCAGCGGCACCATCGACCTGGGCAGTGAGACGCTTGACCTGACCTTGCGGCAGAAAACCAAGAACACCAGCCCGCTGGCATTGCGCAGCCCGATCCATGTCGGTGGCAGTTTTGCCAAGCCGGATGTATCGGTGGACAAGGTGCAGGTGGCAGCACGTGCCCTGGGTGCAGTGGCGCTCGGGCTGGTCAACCCCTTGCTGGCTCTGCTGCCCCTGGTCGACACCGGGCCCGGACAAGACAGCGACTGTCGTCAGCTGGTGCGTGAAGCCCGACTGCTGCAGCCTGCAGTGAAGCCTGCGGTGGGGCCGAAGCCATGAACGGCGCTCTGCGCTACCGGCTGCTGCGCTTGCTCGCCCTGGGGCTGGGCGTGCTGGCGGCCGGCGGCTGCGCCACCTTGCCCGATGCCGATGCCGTGCGCGAGCGCCACAGCGGGCAGCAGGCGCGATTCGAAACGGCGCGCGGTCCCCTTTCTACCGCCAGGAGCGCCGCGATCCTGGCGGCGCTCAAACTCCAATCCGGGGATATCGACATACTGGATAAGCATGTGGCGCTGGAGCAATCCGTCACTGGCAGCCCCTTGCTCACCGGCAACGCGGTGGTGCTTTTGCAGGACGGTGCGGCGACCTATCCGGCGATGTTTGAAGCGATCGGTAGCGCACGCGACCATGTGAACCTGGAGTCCTACATGTTCGAGGACGACGAGACCGGCCGCCAGTTTGCCGACCTGCTGATCGCGAAGCAGGCGCTTGGTGTGCAGGTCAATGTCATCTACGACGGTGTTGGCGCACTGGACACCCCGCGCGCATTTTTTGAGCGGCTGAAGAGTGCCGGCATCGCGGTGCTGGAGTTCAACCCGGTCAATCCCCTGGTGGGCCACGCGCCGTGGTCGATCAACAACCGTGATCACCGCAAGTTGCTCGTGGTCGACGGGCACACTGCCTTTGTTGGCGGTATCAATATCAGCGGCGTCTATTCGGCCGGCTCCATATCCCTGCGCCGGGGCAAGACCTCCGGCGACGGCACGGCGTGGCGCGATACGGATCTGCGACTCCAGGGACCTGTCGTCGCCGAACTGCAGAAGCTGTTCATCGGCACCTGGGAAAAGCAGCGCGGCCAGCCGCTGGCTGCGCGCAGCTACTTCCCGCCATTGGAGCCAAGGGGTGGTGAACTGGTACGGGCCATCGGCAGCACGCCGGACGATGCCTACAGTGCGATGTACCTCACCCTGATTTCGGCGATCGAAAACGCCGAGCGCCAGGTGTACCTGACCAACGCCTATTTCGTGCCCGATCCGCAGTTGCTCAAGTCGCTCAAGTCCGCAGCTGCACGGGGTGTCGACGTGCGCCTGGTGTTGCCGGGACAGTCCGACTCGGCGCTGGTGTTTCATGCAGGGCGTTCCCACTACGCCGACCTGCTCGAGAGCGGTGTGAAGCTCTACGAGCGCAACGGCGCCATGCTGCACGCAAAGACGGCGGTGATCGACGGTGTGTGGTCAACGGTGGGCTCGACCAATCTGGACTGGCGCAGTTTCCTGGACAACGACGAGGTGAATGCGGTGGTGCTGGGGCGCGCATTCGGCCAGCAAATGCAGGCGGCGTTTACAG
Organism: Rhodoferax sp.; assembly: GCA_031372035.1. GTDB lineage: Bacteria > Pseudomonadota > Gammaproteobacteria > Burkholderiales > Burkholderiaceae_C > CAISIP01. The sequence goes on from JANMKM010000012.1 coordinate 1,698, forward strand.
CGGATATGGCGGCGTCCCGGCAAGTGGAGCGCGCCGCCTGGTCGCGCCGCGACTTGCTGCTGCGCTTGAAGGAAATCGCGGCCCGCCTGTGGGAGCGTCTGCTGTAGTCGCTGGCCGCGCCGCTGCCCTCCGGCATGCCGTGCGCAGCCGCTATTCGCGCAGTTGCTACTTGCTTTTGAACAGCAAAAGGAAGACTCCCGCCGCGACGGCTGCCGCGCTCACGATCAACGGCACATTGACGCGTTCGCGTTCCTGCACCTTGAGCTCCAGCGGGCCGAGTTTCAGGCCAGTGGTTTCCTTGGTATAGCTGAATCCCCCGTAAACGAGGCCCAGGGCCCCGGCCACGATGAGGATCATGGCTATCAGTCTGGAAGTGTTCATGTCATTGATCTCCGGTTGGTTGGTTTTCGAAATGTAGCCTTGGCGCGCCCGGCGCCTAGTCCGTGCGCATCGGGCGGCTGGCCGATTCGGTGAGGAAGGTCGACAGATCGCCCAGCACCTGCTGCAAGGCCAGGTTGGCGGCATGCACTCCGCCCTGGGGGTCTTCGCTGGCCGACGCCACCCGGGCCTCGAATTGACGCGATGCCACTACACGGCGTGTCTTGTCCTGCACCAGCGTGGCACGCAGTACCAGCACCAGCTGGCTCGGCCGGGTCTGGAAGTCCTGGTGCAGGCGCACCAGTTCGGTGTCCAGCCGCAGCTCGCCGGACGCCGACCCGCTCGCAGCTGCCACAGCGCCAAACTGGGCGTGGTTCTGCAGGCCCAGCAGCAGGGCGATCGCGATCATGCGTGCCGGCGGGTCGACCCATTCACTGTGGGCGAAGTACTCCAGGCGGTGCGGCTCGCGCATATAGAGAATGCGCTGGCTGTCATAACCGGCGGCGGCCACGGGCATGCCGATGACCAGCGTCGGGCCGCTGCCCGACCGGCCCGAAGCACGCGCAAGCGGTACCGCGTCGAGCGTGTAATAAGCCGGCTGCGGCACGACGCTGGGGCTCAATGCCGAACAGGCTGACAACAGCAACAGGACGATCAACGAAGCCAGCCATTGGCGGCGGGGTGGCTGGTGATTCATGGCGTTGGGGCTGCTATGCCGGCGCCGGTCTCGCCGGGCCCGGGTGCTAC
>JANMKM010000028.1:0-6470 GCA_031372035.1 Rhodoferax sp.
GAGAAAGGCCGGATGAGCCCGCACGACCAGACCGCCCTGCTGGCACGCATCACGTCCACCGATGCGGCCAAGGACCTCGCCGGCTGCGACCTGATCATCGAGGCGGTGTTCGAACAGCGCGAACTGAAAGCCAAAGTCACACAGGAAGCCGAGCCCATGCTGGCCGCCGGTGGCTTCTTTGCGTCCAACACCTCCACGTTGCCGATCAGCGGGCTGGCGAAGGCCAGTGCGAACCCAGCCAAATTTGTGGGCATCCATTTCTTCAGCCCGGTGGACAAGATGAAGCTGGTGGAGATCATCCGCGGAAAGCTCACGGACGACGAAACCGTGGCCCGGGCCTTCGACTATGTGCAGGCACTGGGCAAGATCCCGATCGTGGTCAACGACTCACGCGGCTTCTACACCAGCCGCACCTTCGGCACCTTTGTCATGGAAGGCGCGGCCATGCTGGGCGAAGGCATTCCGGCGGCAGCCATCGAGAATGCCGGCATCCAGTGCGGCATGCCGGTAGGCCCGCTGGCCGTGATGGACGAAACCGCGCTGTCGCTGAGCGTGCATGTGCTGGAGCAGACCCGCTCCGACTACGCCGCTGACGGGAAAAGCTACCAGCCATCACCCGGCGAGTTGCTGGTGGAGAAACTGGTGAAGGAACACCAGCGTCCAGGACGCGCCGGCGGCGGTGGCTTCTACGAATACCCGGCTGAAAAAGGCCAGCGCAAGTACCTGTGGCCGCAGCTCAAGCCCCTGTTCGAAAAGCCGGGGGCTGTCTGGACCATCACCGACCTGAAGGACCGGCTGCTCTACCGCCAGGCGGTGGAGACGGCGCGTTGCCTGAGCGAGAACGTCCTGACCACGGTGCATGACGCCAATATTGGCTCGATCTTCGGCATTGGCTTCCCGGCCTGGACCGGCGGCGCCATGCAGTTCATCTATGGCACCGGCATTGACGCCTTCATCGCCCGCGCGGCGCAGCTTGCGCAACGGTTCGGTCCCGGCTTTGCGTTGAACGAAGCGGTCAAGGACACGATCCGCAAGCACCAGCCGAAATACTGAAACCTCGTGGGACGGACCAACGTACTTGAGCACAGCGAAAGACGTTGCTCGGTCCTCGACATTACTGAGACCTCGAGGAACAGACAGCCATGAAGATCCAGACCGATACCGCCATCGTCATCACCGGCGCTGCCAGCGGCATCGGCCGGGCACTGGCGCAGGAGCTGGGCGCGCGCCAGGCCCGGCTGCTGCTGGCCGACATTGACGAGGCGGGGCTGCAGCAGGTGGCGGCGCAGCTGCAAGCGTCGGGCGTGACCTGCTACACGCTGGTCACCGACACCGGCCAGGAAGCGGCCCTCGCCGCCCTGGCAGCCGAATCGGTGCGGCTGTTCGGCGCCGCCGACATCCTGATCAACAACGCCGGCGTGGGCCTGGTGGCGCCAGTCGAAAAGCTCAGCACCGCCGACGCCCAGTGGCTGATGAACATCAATTTCTGGGGCGTAGTGCACGGTTGCCGCCATTTCCTGCCGCAGCTGCGTGGCCGGCCGCGGGCGCTGCTGGTCAACATCTCCAGCATCTTTGCCATGGTCTCGATGCCCACACAAAGCATCTATAACGCCGCCAAGGCGGCTGTGCGTGGCTTCAGCGACGCCTTGCGGGAAGAGCTGCGTGGCACGCCGGTGGCATTGTTGTGCGTGCACCCAGGCGGCATCAAGACCGCCATTGCCGACAACTCACGCTTTGTGGACGTCTCCATGGTGGCGGCCAGCCCGCAGGAAATGCGTAGCAATTTCAGCGAGGCGGCCCGCACCACACCGCGGCAGGCAGCGCTGGCCATCATCCGCGCGATCGAGGCCGACAAGACCCGGCTGCTGATCGGCTTTGATGCCCGCCTGCTGGACTTCCTCTACCGGCTCGCACCCACCCGGGTGACGCCCTGGTTCACGGCGCTGGCGCGGCTGGGGCGCGAGCGCCTGGCGCGCAAACGGCGCTAGCGCTCAGCGGCCGAGTTCACCACTTGCCCCTGGGCTGGGCAGCGCGCACAAAGGCGGCGATCAGGTCCGCAGCTTCGATCCGATTCGCCCGGTAAGCAAAATCGATAGCCGCGAGGCCCAACTGGTTCTTCAGCAGCGGGTCGGCACCGGCTTCCAGCAGCAGCTTCACAGCTGCGGGCGAGCCGTATTGCGCCGCCATCATCAGCGGCGTGGTGTCGTTGGGTGAACTGGCATCGATGTACGCGTGGTGCTCCAGCAGCAGCCGCATCACGGCCAAGTGGCCGTTGGTGGCGGCGTAATGCAGCGGCGCCCAGCCCGGCTTGTTGACATCGGCGTCCCGGGCAATGAGCTGCTGCACCAGTTCCAGTTTGCCTTGCAGGGCCGCCATCATCAGCGGGCTCTCGTCCTGCGGACTGCGGGACTCGACCTCGATCTTTGGTGCCGCCAGCAGCACTGGCACCACCTTCGGTGCCGGCTCCCGAATTGCCAGGAACAACGGATGAAAGCCGTCCGGATTGCGTGTGTTCGGGTCGAAACCGCGTTGGATCAGGCGCACCACCGTCGCAGCGTCATCCCGCTTGATGGCCTGGAAAAAGTCTTCAAACGAGCCGGCACTGGAGAAAGAAAATCCAATGAATACAAATAGATATACGACATATCTCATGCAATAAGTGTTGATGCATCTCATGCCAGAACACCGGAAAACAGTTGCTCGAAATTGCGGCTGGTGGTCAGCGCGACCTGTTCCACGGGCAGGCCCCGCAACTGCGCAATCTGCGCCGCCACCAGCGGCACGTAGGAAGGGTTGTTGGTCCGGCCGCGGTGCGGCACTGGCGCCAGATAGGGGCTGTCAGTCTCGATCAGCATCCGGTCCATGGGCACGAAGGCGGCGATGTCGCGCAAGTCCTGCGCGTTCTTGAAGGTCAGGATGCCGGAGAAGGAAATGTAAAAACCCAGGTCCAGCGCGGCGCGCGCCACCTCGGCGGTCTCGGTGAAACAGTGGAACACGCCGCCAGCGCTGCCCGGCGCGCCGGTCTCGCCCTCCTCGCGCAGGATGGCCAGGGTGTCGCTGGACGCACTGCGGGTGTGGATCACCAGCGGCTTGTCCAGCTGGCGCGCGGCCCGGATATGGACGCGAAAGCGCTCGCGCTGCCAGGCCATGTCGGCCACGCTGCGGCCGTTCAGGCGGTAGTAGTCCAGACCCGTTTCACCAATGCCCACCACCCGCGGCATGGAACCCAGCGCCAGCAGATCATCCTGGCTGGGCTCGGCCACACCTTCATTGTCCGGATGCACACCCGCCGTGGCCCAGAAGTTGTCATGGTCCAGCGCCAGTCCATGCACCACCGGAAACTCCTCCAGCGTGGTGCAGATGCACAGCGCCCGCGTCACCTGGGCCGCGGCCATGGCGCTGCGGATGCTGGGCAGGTCGCCACGCAGTTCAGGAAATGCCAGGTGGCAGTGGGAGTCGGTGAACATGTGTAGTTGGGCAAGGGCCGTTCGTGTCCCCGCCACTGTGGCGCAAACGCCACTTACATGGTCTGGGTGGGCCGGTCCGAGGCCATGTTGGCGCCCAGAATCTCTTCAATCTTGAGCTTCAACGCCCGTGACTTGTCATCTTTCGGAAACAGGATGCCAACACCCTGGGTGCGGCTGCCAGCCGCCTTGGGCGGCGTCACCCAGGCCACCTTGCCGGCCACCGGATAGCGCTGCGGGTCCTCCGGCAGAGACAGCAATACGTAGATGTCGTCACCCAGCTTGTATTCGCGTGAGGTTGGAATGAAGATGCCACCCTCGGAAAACAGGGGTATGTAGGCGGCATAGAGTGCCGCCTTTTCCTTGATGGCCAGTTGGATGACGCTGGGTCTTGGTGGCGATGACGACGGGTTGCTCATTGATCAGACGGAGTTTCCCGAGTTTAGGGTGTTTTGGGCCTGGCTCACAAGGGCCTCAAGCATCAACCCCGGATTGAAGGGGTGCTCGGCGTGGCGCCGGGCATCCCTCAGGCTGTGGCACCAGCGCGTCAGCGCCGCGACGGAGCGGGCTGGTGGCAGGTCGGCAACAGCAAAAAAACGCGGCTGCGCGCCCTGGGCATGCACCAGCATGTCGTGGCTGAGCTTGTGCAAGGCTTCAAGCAACTGCACCGGGCTCCAGTCGCGCACCGCGGCCACGTCGCCGCGCGCCATGGCCCGGGGCAGCGCGCCCCAGGCCTGCGGGTCCAACCCGCCCTGGGCATAGGCCAGCGCATCCTCCGGCCTTCCACCGGCGGCCTGCAGCAGCGCCGCCGCCTGGGGCGCTGCGAGCCCTTGTTCCTGCAGCCAGGCCAGCACCGCGGGCTGCTGCGGCCAGACCATGGCATGCGCCATGCAACGGCTGCGGATCGTGGGCAGCAGCTGGTGCGCGGCCTCGCTGGCGAGCACAAAGCGTACATCGCCAAAGGGCTCCTCCAGCGTCTTGAGCAGCGCGTTGGCGGTGATGGCGTTCATGCGTTCGGCCGGATAGATCAGCACCGCCTTGCCCCGCCCGCGGGCGCTGGTGCGCTGACAGAACTCGATCGCATCGCGCATGGCATCAATCCGGACCTCGCGGCTGGGCTTGCGCTTCTTGTCGTCGATCGCGGCCTGCGCCTTCTCCGACAACGGCCAGCCCAGCTCCAGCAGCGTGGCTTCGGGCATCAGCACGCACAGGTCGGCGTGGGTGTGAACCTCAATGGCGTGGCAACTGCCACACTGGCCGCAGGCGCCGTGGTCGGAAGGCTGCTCGCACAGCCAGGCCCGCACCAGTTCCAGCGCCAGGCTGTACTGGCCCAGACCGGAGGGCCCCAGCAGCAGCCAGGCGTGGCCGCGTTGCGCCAGCAGCGTCGTGCGTTGCGCGTCGATCCAGGGTGCAGCCATCAGGTCGCGCCTGCATTGGCGTTGCTGGCTACCATGATCGACAGCCAGCCCCGGCGCACCAGCACGCTGGTCAGCTGCTGCCAGACGCGGTGCCGTGGCTGAGCCGCGTCAATGCGGGCGAAGCGCTGCGGCGCCTCCAGTGCCCGCTGCGCATAACCCTGCGCCACGCGGGTGAAGAAAGCCAGCGGCTGGGCCTCGAACTTGTCGGGTACCCGGGTACCGGACAGGCGCTCGGCCGCCAGTTCCGGCGCCAGGTCAAACCACAGCGTCAGGTCCGGCTGGCGCACGCCAGCGCGCGCCGGATCGGTCTGCACCCAGCGCTCCAGCGTGGCCAGCACTGCCAGATCAAAGCCGCGGCCGCCGCCCTGGTAAGCAAAAGACGCGTCGGTGAAGCGGTCGCACAGCACCACCTCGCCGCGCTGCAGCGCCGGCTCGATCACGCGCTGCAGATGGTCCCGGCGCGCGGCAAACACCAACAGTGTCTCGGTCATCGCGTCCATGGCGTCTTCCAGCACGATGGTGCGCAGCTTCTCCGCCAAAGCGGTGCCACCCGGCTCGCGGGTCTGCAGCACCACCCGGCCCTGATCCCGCAAGGCCTTGGCCAGGCCATCCACATGGGTTGACTTGCCGGCACCGTCGATGCCCTCGAAACTGATGAAAAGTCCGCCCGCCATGCTGCGCTAACGCCCCCGCTGGTATTTGTTGACCGCCCGATTGTGCTCTTCCAGGGTGCTGCTGAACTGGCTGGAACCATCACCCCGGGCGACGAAATACAGGGCCTGGGTGACCGCCGGCTGCACCGCCGCCAACAGCGCCGCCTTGCCCGGCATGGCGATCGGGGTGGGTGGCAAACCGGGGCGCACGTAGGTGTTCCAGGGTGTGTTGGCCAGCAGGTCGCGCCGGCGCAGGTTGCCGTCAAAGCGTTCGCCCATGCCGTAAATCACGGTCGGGTCGGTCTGCAACAGCATGCCCTGCTTCAGCCGGTTGGCAAACACGCCGGCAATCATGGCCCGGTCCTGGCTCTGGCCGGTTTCCTTTTCGACGATGCTGGCCAGCACCAGGGCATCGTCCGGGCCTTTCAAAGGCGAACCCATGGCACGCTGTTCCCACGCGGCGGCCAGATGCCGGTCCATGGCCCGCAAGGCCCGGCGCAGTACCGCCAAGTCACTGGAGCCCTTGGCATAGTTGTAGGTATCAGGAAAGAAGCGCCCTTCCGCGGCCACTCCGGGGCGCCCCAACTGGCCCATGATGGCGTCTTCGCTCATCGCCTGACTATCGGGACGCAGCCGCTCGGCCCTTGCCAGGGCTGCACGGAACTGCCGGAAGGTCCAGCCTTCCACCAGCGTGATGCTGCGCAGCGCCTCCTCGCCCCGCACCAGCTTGCGCAACAGGTCCAGCGGTGTCACGCCCGGTTCGAGCTCGTAGCTGCCGGCGCGGATCTGCCGGCCCTGGCCCGAGAGCCGGAAGCACCAGTACAGCAGGAACGGCTGCACCCGCACTCCGGCATCCGCCACGGCCTGGGACACGCCACGCACCGAGGTACCGGGTTCGATCGCCAGTTCGGTAGGCACGCTGGCCAGTTCCAGCG
>JANMKM010000077.1:0-3648 GCA_031372035.1 Rhodoferax sp.
GGGCTCGCCACGCCGATGGCCGTGATGGTGAGTACCGGGCTGGGTGCTGCCAACGGCATCTTGTTCAAGAACGCATCGGCGCTGGAAGACGCCACCCGGCTCGACGTCATAGTCTTCGACAAGACCGGCACGCTCACCGTCGGCCAGCCCGAGGTGGTGGAGATCATCACCGCCGAAGGCGTCACCGAAGACGTGCTGCTGACCGCCGCTGCCGCCGTCGAGCAGGGGTCGGACCATCCGCTGGCCCAGGCCATCGTGCGCCGCGCCGCCAAGCTCACCATCGTGGCTCCGACCGGCTTCGAAAGCCTCGACGGCATGGGCGCGCGCGCCGAAACCGCCAGCGGCACGGTGTACCTGGGCAACCGGCTGCTGATGGACACGCAAAAGCTCGCGCTCGGGCCCCTGGAGGCGCAGGCCAAGCGATTGCAGGGCGACGGCCGCACGGTGGTGCACGTGGCGCAAGCTGGGCGCGTGATCGGCCTCATCGCCATCGCCGACGCGATCCGGCCGACTTCGAAGGCGGCCATCGCCAAGTTGCGCGAACGCAAGATCGAAGTCGTGATGCTGACCGGCGACAACCTGGCCACGGCCACGCGTATCGCGGCCGATCTGGGCATCGACAAGGTGCTGGCGGACGTTCTGCCGGGCCAGAAGGCCGAGAAGGTGAAGGCGCTGCAGGCCACCGGCAAGAAGGTCGGCATGGTGGGCGACGGCGTAAACGACGCGCCTGCGCTGACCCAAGCGAACGTGGGATTCGCCATCGGCGCCGGCACCGATGTGGCGATGGAAAGCGCCGATGTGGTGCTGATGAAGAGCGACCCGTACGACATCGTCGGCGCGATCGAGCTGTCACGCGCGACCGTGCGCAAGAAGCACCAGAACCTGTGGTGGGCGGTGGGCTACAACGGAATAGCGTTTCCGCTCGCGGCCGGCGTGTTGTACCCGTTCGTGCTGAGCCCAGAGGTCGCCGCGATTTCCATGTCGGGCAGCACGCTTATCGTTGCGATCAATGCGCTGATGCTGAAGCGCACCAAGCTGGCAGGCATCCGCCAACCGGGCAAGCCAGCGGCGGCGGCAGACAAGCCCGATGCGCCGGCAAGCCCGCAGCCGGCCAAGGCGCCGGCCACACCATGAACGCCCTCACCACGAAGCGCCCCGTCGCGTCGTGGCTGATTGCGGCGTGCGGTGTGTGGCTGGTGGGTCTGGGGCTTTACTTCATCGCCGTGCGGCCGCCACTCTTGCCGGAAGACACGCGCTTCATGGGAACCACCGTCGCCCAAATTCAGGCGACTGTGCCCGGTCTGGATGCTTGGCTGAAGAAGGTATTCACCGTCATGGGCGGATTCGTGGCCGGCACCGGTGTGCTCGCAGTGTTTGTTGCCATCGTCGCCATGCCACCCAATTTGAAGGGCACGTCTTGGGCCATCGCCCTTGCCGGCGCGCTCACGGTCGCACTGATGAGCGTGACCAACTTTGCGCTCGACTCCGACTTCAAGTGGCTGCTGCTGGCCCCGGCCTCGCGGCCCAGATCGAAGCCCCACGAAGCGGCGCAAGCTCGCGCGGTCCAGCAGCGCCTCCTCGCATGCCTCATCGGCCAGGTTGAACCAGTGCTGCACGAAGTGCATGCGCAGCATGCGCTCCAACCCTATGGGTGGGCGTCCGCCTTCGCCCTTGGGGTAATGCGGCTCGATCACCTCGCACAGCTGCGACCATGGCACGATCACGTCCATTGTCTGCAGGAACACGTCACGCTTGGTGGGTTTGCGATATCGCTCGAACCCTGCTTGCTGATCGGCGGCCATCGCGAGTGTTTGTTCCTTCATACGTAGTTAATGTGTTAGCTCTTGATTCGTTGACTGCTTTTTCAGCGTTGCCCTAAACTCGAAGCACGCGAAAACGGAGCCCGCTGCTGTGTCTGGCGCTTTTCCAACCACCGTGAACTGCAATCTGACCATCGTTGATGAGCGGACCCGCGCGATGCGCGTTGGTGCGGCGTCGGCCGTGGGTTTTGTGGTGGTTCAGGGGTTGTGACAATGACGCGCCAGTTTTTGCGAACAGTCTGCCGCATGCTCATCGGCGTTGTGCTGTTCGCGCAATTGGCGGTTTCTGCCTACGCTTGCCCAGGGCTGTCGTCCGCGGCAAGCATGAAGATGCAGATGGCCGCGGCCGCTGCGCCCGATGGCGGTTCGACCGAAGCGGCAACGGCCGACCGGCAAGTACCAAACTGTGGAGACATGGCCGGGCCGATGGACCCCGAGTTCGCCAATCTCTGCGCCGAGCATTGCCATTACGGGCAGCAGAGCGATCAAGCGTCCACCTTGACTGTTCCTGCGGTTCTGCTGAACGCCCTCTACGTTACCCCTCTGGCCCCCGAGCCGGTGGCCGCGCCGCGCCCTGCGGCCAATGCGACGAGTGCGCTGGTTGCGGCGTCGCCGCCGCACACCATCCTGCACTGCTGTTTCCGAATCTGATTCCCCAGACGACGTTGCGCTGACGATCGAACAGGTCGGTCTGGCGCATCGGTCGCGCTTGCTGGCTGCTCGCAGCTGCAACGCATCGAGCCCACACGAGGCCTAGGAAGCCCTCGTTTCGTTGTCTGGAGAAGTCATGTTTTCTGCCCCATCCCCACGGCTGCCACGCCAGCCGCGCAGCCACAGGCGTCTGGCCTGCCTGGCCGTCCTGTGCGCCACCTTCGTCGGCGCCAGCAGCCAAGCGCAACAAGCCTTGACGTTGGACCAGGCGCTGCGTGCTGCGCAGGACCGCTCGCGGCAACTCGTGGCGCAGGATTCTGCCGCGTCGGCGTCGCGCGAGATGGCCGTCGCTGCCGGCCAGCTGCCCGATGCAGCGCTGAAAGCAGGCATCAACAACCTGCCGATCAACGGTCCCGACCGCTTCAGCCTGACGAGGGACTTCATGACGATGCGCTCAATCGGCGTGGCGCAGGAGATCACCCGCGGCGACAAGCTCAAGGCCCGCTCGGCGCGCTTCGATCGTGAGGCCGAGACCGCTGAGGCGGCTCGCGCCGTGGTATTCGCGGACCTGCGCCGCGACACCGCCAAGGCCTGGCTCGACCGCTACTACCAGGAGCGCATGCTCGACGTACTGCGCAAACAGCGGGCGGAAGCCGCCTTGCAGATCGAAGCCGCGGACTCCGCGTATCGCGGTGGGCGTGGTTCGCAGGCAGACGTGTTCGCTGCGCGCTCCGCCGTCGCGCTGATCGATGACCGCATCCGCCAGACCGAGCGACAGGTCGCCACGGCCAGGACCAAGCTCACCCGATGGGTCGGTGCAGACGCAAGTCAGGCGCTGGGCACCCCCCCGTCCATGACCACGGTCCGCCTCGATGTCGAAGCGCTGGCGACGCGGCTGGCACACCACCCGCAGATCGCGCTGATGGTGAAGCAGGAGGAGATGGCGCGGGCCGACGCCGACATCGCGCAGAGAAACAAGCGCGCGGACTGGAGTGTCGAGGTGATGTACAGCCAGCGTGGCCCGGCTTACTCCAACATGGTGTCGGTCAATGTCTCTATCCCGCTGCAGTTCGACCAGAAGAACCGGCAGGACCGCGAGCTGGCCGCCCGGCTTGCGCTTGCCGCTCAGGCAGCGGCCGAGCGCGCGGAGGCCACGCGCGAATACCTGGCCGAAGCC
>JANMKM010000079.1:0-11065 GCA_031372035.1 Rhodoferax sp.
GAAATGTTGGCCAGCAGCAGGGCTTCCATCTCGGCGTCGGGTATGTCCTTGAGCATGCCCACCAGGTTGCGCGGTTTGGGCATGTCGGCGCGGACGTAGACCGCCTTGAGCAGTTGCGGGTATTCCGCGGCACTGACCACCAGCGTGGCCGTGTTGCTGGGCACCGTGCCAGCCAGCACCAGCATGCGCCGCTTCTCGGCCTGCAGCAGGGCTTGCAGCCGGGCGCGGCGGAAGCCTTCGCGCTCGGCCTCCAGCCGGGCCGTGCCCACCACCACCATCTTCAATGCCGGGCGTTGGGTCAGGGCCTGCGCCACCTTGTCCAGGCCCTGCGTAGCCTGGGCACCCAGCACGGCGCTACCGGGCTCGAAAGCCACGGCGCTGAGCTCGTCGCCGCCGCCACCGAAGGCGCTGGCCAACAGCGAGAACGGCGAAGTGATGGCTTTCACGATCAGGTTCACGATCACCTTGAAGATCACCGGCCCCAGGCGGAACTGCGGGTCGTTGAGCGAGCCGCTGACCGGCAGGTTGATGTCGATCACGCCATTGCGGTCCGCCAGCAGCGCCACCGCCAGCTTCACCGGCAGGCTGGCCGGTGCGCCGGGCACCGCCTCGCCAAACGACAGCTGGTTCAGGATGATCTGGTTGCTGGCGGTGAGCGAACCGTCGGGCAGCACCAGGTAGGCCACGTCCACGCTGAGCTTGCCGCGCTCGATGCCGTGGCCCGCGTACTTGATGGAATAGGGCGACAGCGGCGGCAGCTCCAGGTCCCGCACCCGGCCCTTGATGTCCAGCGCCAGCGGATTGGCCAGGGGGTTGAGCTTGCCCGTGATCTCCAGCGAAGCGGTGCCCTCGGCCTGACCACGCAACTCCAGATCTGCCAGCTGCGTCGTGCCTTCCAGCGGCATACTGGAGAAGGCTCCCAGGCGGCCAGTGAGCGACGTGAGATCGGCCGAGTAGTTGGGTTTGACAAAGCGGTCGGAGAACTGCACCCGGCCATTGAGCAGGCTCATGGCGCCAAAGCGGATGGCTGGCGCCGGTGCCGCGGCAACTGCAGTCGCGTTGCCACTCGCAGCAGTAGGGGGTGCCGCGGGTGTAGACGCTGCTGTGACACTGCCGGCGGCTCCCGTGGTGAGGGCGATTGTGCTGGTGCCACTGGCCGCAGGCGCAGCAATGGCGGCGGCACTGGTGCCGCCCGGGCTGATGGCAGCGTCCGCGCCCTGGCTGCGCACGATATCCTGCAGGTTGATGCGGCCGCTCTCGCGCACGATGACCCGGGCATAGAAGTCGCTCAGCGCCGTCTCGCCTACCTGCAGCGTGGTGGTAGTGCCCGGCGCCAGCGACAGCTCGATGCCGCGCAAGCTCAGTGCCTTCCAGGCCAGCAGTTCCTCACCCAGCCCCAGGCTGGCACGGCCGGCGCGCGCGGGCACAGGCCCGCCCGTTGCCACCTGCGCCGTGACCGTACCCGCGGCTGCAGTGCCCGGCACACTGTTGGCACGGAAGTCCTCCAGCGCACTGTCGCCCGCAACCCGCACGGTCGGCCCCTGGGCTCCGTCGGCATAGCGCACCGTGCCCTTGAAGCTGGCGTCGGCACGCAGCAGCTCGATGTTCAGCGCGTCACCAAAATACGGCTCCAGGGCATGTAACGGCAAGCGCAGCAACTCCATCGTGCCCTGCGCCGTGATCGGCTCCAGAGAGACGCTGCCGCGGTAGCTGAGCGAGCCAGTCTCTCCCTGCCCGGCCCGGACCTTGGCCGACAGTTCCAGCGCTGAGGGCTTGGCCGCACCGGTGGCGAAATCCTTCAGGCGTACCCGCAAAGCCGACAGCTCGAGCGCCACCGGCCGGGGCGTGGCGGCGTCACTCCAACCGACCGTGCCGCCGATCAGTTGCAGCTCATGCAAAGCGAACTTCCAGGGCGCGGTGGCGATTGGCTTGGGTGCAGCGGACCCGGATCGGACAGCCATGACAGCGGCCGGCGCCGTGTTTGCGCTCGTCAGCGCAGCGGCAGCGGTTGTTGTGCCGCTGGCTGTCGGCGCTGCCGGGCCTGCTGCCGCAGGCAGCGCGTGCCGCAGCCAGGCATCGAACATCCAGCCGCCGTCGGCCAGGCGCTGCACCTGCAGCTTCGGGTTGCTGATCTGCAGCCGCTCCAACCGCAGCGCATGGCCCTGCAGATCCACCATCGCGTTGCCAAACTCGACGGCGCTGACCGACGCCAGCGTGGTCTTGCCCTCGGTCAACGCCAGGCCCTGCAGCGCCAGCCGCGGCACTTGGACCTGCAGCGCCGCGCCCTTGCCCTGTGCATCACCAGCCGCCCAGACAAAACCCAGCGCTGCGTTGAGCGTGCCGCCCAGGTTGGGCTGGAGGAACTGCGCCACATACGGTGCCGCCAGCGACAAGGGCATGGCACTGATGGTGGCCGTGACGCTGGCCGAGCGGACCGACGCGCTGCCGCTCAAGGTCAGGGCGGCGCCTGTGCCCATCGCTGTGCCCGCAACCACTGGCGTGGCCGTACCGGTGCCTGCACTCTTGCTGGCGCCAGCCTTTGCAGTCGGCGCCGGCCCGCTGCCCATCTGCAGCAACGCCGCAGCACTGAAGGGCACGGGCAGCACATCCGGCCCATCCGCTGGCAGCTGGATGGCACTGGCGTCAAGCACCAGATCCCGCAACGCCAGACGGGCGCTACGGCCGCCCGTGGCCTGCGGGCCATCGTCCAACCAGTTCACGCCGCCGTCGCGCAGCGCCACCCTGGCAATCTCCACCTTCCAGGCACCCGCGGCCGGCGCACCAGAAGCCACCGCAGCCGAAGGCGGCGGGCCGGCCGCAGCCAGGCCCAGATTGACCCTGCCATCCCGCGCCTGATGCACCTGCAGCAGCGGCGCGGTCAACTCCACGTAGGAGAGCTTCACGCCGCGCGCCAGCGGCCGCAGATCCTCCAGGCCCAGCTTCAGGCTGTCAAAGCGCAACAACTCCTGCTGCTTCGTGTCGGTCAGCTGCACACCGCTGGCCTGCAACGTGCCGCGCAGCCGCACCACGGCCTCCTTGTCCTGCTCGAAAGCCAGCTGAACATCGGCGTCCAGCACGGCGCGCTGCAGCCGCACCGGCAGGCTGGCCGGCAGATAGCCCAGATACGGCGCCAGGTCCAGCTTTGACAGCTTCAACGCGGCATCGGTCTTGCGGGTGCGGGCAAAGGGTGTGGACTCGGCCCGGCTGTCAAAGGCGCTGCCATTGAGCTTGAACGCCAGCAGCGGCTCGGTGTGCACCTCGCGTTGCGATGGCAGGTTGCTCAGGAACGGCACCGCCAGCCGCAGCTCACGCAGCGTGTGGGTCTTGCTGACGGTGTTGTCGGTGAAGTCCAGCGAGCCACCCTGCAGCGCCAGGTTGTAGAACGCAAACTGCAGCGGCTCGCCCGGCTCCTTGGGCGCTCCGGAGGCGAGCTTGGCCAACACGTCATCCATGTCGTAGTGGCCGTCGCCCAGATGCGTCAGGCGCACCACCGGCGCATCCACCTGCACCGCGTCCACCACGGGCGCGAGCCGCAGCAGCGACTGCAAGGCGACATCGACGTAGATGCGCTGGATCTGCAACTGCGCGGCGCGGCCGTCGGCCGTGGCAATGGCCAAGTCGGTGAGGGTTAGTTCCAGCGACCAGGGCTTGAAGTCGACGGTACCGACCGTGACGGTGCGGCCCAGCTGTTCGCTGGCCATGCGCTGCAACTGGTGTTTCAGCAGCGGCGGCACCGCGGCCCAGGCCAGCAGCCACAGTGCCAGCAAGCCGCCCAGGGCCCATGCCGCGCGCCGCAGCCAGCGGCTGGCTGCCGGCCGGGAATCAGCTGCAGCCATGCTCCGAACCCGCAATGACCTGGGTCAGACCCGTTCCAGAATCAATGCGATGCCCTGGCCCACACCAATGCACATGGTGCACAGCGCAAAGCGGCCACCGCTCTTGTGCAGCTGGTTGACGGCGGTGGTGGCCAGGCGCGCACCGCTGGCACCCAGCGGATGTCCCAGCGCGATGGCGCCGCCATTCGGGTTCACCCGCGGGTCGTCGTCCTGCAGCCCCAGCAGCCGCAGCACGGCCAGGCCCTGCGCCGCGAAGGCCTCGTTGAGTTCGATCACGTCCAGCTGCGCCAGCGTAATGCCGGTCAGCGCCAGCACCTTCTGGGTCGCCGGCGCCGGGCCGATGCCCATGATGCGCGGCGCCTCGCCGGCCGTGGCCATGCCCACCACCCGGGCCTTGGGTGTCAGTCCGTGCTTGGCGGCCGTGGCTTCGTCGGCCAGCAGCAAGGCGCAGGAGCCGTCATTGACGCCGCTGGCATTGCCCGCAGTCACACTGCCGTCGGGCCGGACCACGCCCTTGAGCTTGGCCAGCGCCTCCAGCGAGGTCTCGCGCGGGTGCTCGTCCCTGGACACCACCACCGGGTCGCCCTTCTTCTGGGCGATGCTCACCGGCGTGATCTCCGCGTCGAAGTAGCCGCCACTCTGCGCCGCCACGGCCTTGAGCTGGCTGGCCAGGGCCATCCGGTCCTGGGCCTCTCGCTCTATTCGGAAGTCGCTGGCCACGTTCTCCGCGGTCTCGGGCATGGCGTCCACACCGTACTTTTCCTTCATCAGCTTGTTGATGAAGCGCCAGCCGATGGTGGTGTCGTAGATCTGGGCGCTGCGGCTGAAGGCGCTCTCGGCCTTGCCCATCACGAATGGCGCCCGGCTCATGCTCTCCACGCCGCCGGTGATCATCAGCGTGGCCTCGCCGGCCTTGATGGCCCGTGCCGCCGTACCAATGGCGTCCAGCCCGGAGCCGCACAGGCGGTTGATGGTGGCGCCCGGAGCGTCCATGGGCAGCCCGGCCAGCAGCGCCGCCATGCGCGCCACATTGCGGTTGTCCTCGCCCGCCTGGTTGGCGCAGCCATAGATCACATCGGTCAGCGCCGCCCAGTCCACCTTCGGGTTGCGCGCCATCAGCGCCCGAATCGGAATGGCACCCAGGTCGTCGGTACGCACGCTGCTCAGGGCGCCGCCGTAGCGGCCGAAAGGGGTGCGGATGGCGTCGCAAATGAAGGCTTGGTTCATGGTGTGGTCTCGTGTGTTTGAATTCTGTGTCGATGGTGCTGCGTGAATGGTTGCGGGTTCGGTGCGTCAGTTGGTGATCGCCAAGCCAACAAGCCGCTCCAATTCGGCATGTTCCAGCCCGTCCACCATATCCACCAGCCGCAGGCCATTGGGCGTGCACTCCAGCGTGGCCAGGTCGGTGTAGATGCGCTTGACGCAGGCGATGCCGGTGAGCGGGTAGCTGCAGTGCTGCACGATCTTGCTTTCGCCCTTCTTGGTCAGCAGGTCCATCATCACCCAGGTCTGCCTGGCACCCACGGCCAGGTCCATGGCACCGCCGACGGCAGGGATGGCGTCTTTCTCGCCGGTGTGCCAGTTCGCCAGATCGCCGGTGGCAGAGACCTGGAAGGCGCCGAGCACGCAGATGTCCAGGTGGCCGCCGCGCATCATGGCAAAGCTGTCGGCATGGTGGAAGAAGGCGCCGCCGGCCAGCAAGGTCACGGGCTGCTTGCCTGCGTTGATCAGGTCGTAGTCTTCCAGCCCCGCGGCCGGCGCCGGGCCCATCCCCAGGATGCCGTTCTCGCTGTGCAGGATGACCTCAATGCCCTGTGGCAGGTGGTTCGCCACCAGCGTGGGCATGCCGATACCCAGGTTCACATAGGCCCCGTCAAAGATGTCGCGGGCCACGCGCTGAGCCAGTTGCTCTTTCGTCCGCCGTTGGTATGCACTCATGCTGCCGCCTTGAAGCCACCGGCCTGCGTGACTTGTCGATCAATCAGCACTAAGTGGCTGACAAAGATGCCGGGCGTGACCACGGCCTCGGGGTCGAGCTGGCCCAGCTCCACGACCTCATGCACCGTGGCCACGGTGCGTTTCGCCGCCATAGCCATCACCGGGCCGAAATTGCGGGCTGCCTTGCGGTAGGTCAGGTTGCCCCAGCGGTCGCCGCGCTCGGCCCGGACCAGCGCCAGATCGGCATGGATCGGATATTCGAGCACGTACTGCCGTCCATTGATCTCCCGGGTTTCCTTGCCCGCTGCCAGCTCGGTGCCAAAGCCGGTGGGTGTGAAGAAGCCGCCCACGCCGGCACCGGCGGCACGGATGCGCTCGGCCAGGTTGCCCTGCGGCACCAGTTCCAGCTCGAGCTGGCCGGATCGGTACAGGGCGTCAAACACATGGCTGTCGGCCTGGCGCGGAAAGCTGCAAATCACCTTGCGCACACGGCCGGCCTTGATCAGCGCCGCCAGCCCCGCGTCACCATTGCCGGCGTTGTTGTTGACGATGGTCAGGCCAGTCGCGCCCTGGGCGATCAGGCCGTCGATCAGCTCGTTCGGTATGCCGGCGGTGCCGAAGCCGCCGACCATCACCGTGGCGCCATTGGGCACACCGGCCAGTGCCTGCGCCACGGATGCGGCAATCTTATTGATCATGGTGTGCTGATTATTCGCGAAAATCAGGCCATGTTCTCCCCATCCCAAGACGACGTGCGGCGCTTCTTCTGCGCCGTGCATGCCAAGGTCGGTGCCGGGCAGCCCATGGAAGCCATCGAGACCATTGCCAGCCTGTGGATTGCCGAACATCCCGAGTACCACGCCGAGCTGATGGACGCAGACGCCGCCGTGGCGCGGGTCTATGACGGCCAGGGTGGGCGCACCAACCCGTTCTTGCACCTCTCCATGCACCTGTCGATCACCGAGCAATGTTCCATAGACCAGCCACGCGGCATCCGCCAGGCGGTGGAGCTGCTTACGCACAAGCGTAATTCGCTG
Source organism: Rhodoferax sp. (assembly GCA_031372035.1). GTDB lineage: Bacteria > Pseudomonadota > Gammaproteobacteria > Burkholderiales > Burkholderiaceae_C > CAISIP01. Next base: position 6,812 of record JANMKM010000079.1, read on the forward strand.
CACGAAGCGCATCACCAGGCCATGGACTGCCTGGGCCAGATGATCTGGGAGAGCCAGCGCGCCGGTCGCCCGCCCGATGGCGAGGCCTACGTGGCTTGCGTGCAAAGGCACGCCACGCACGACTGAGGCCCCATTGCAAGTGCCGTCTGCCACACACTCTGTGGCAGACCGTGCCTTCTGCATAGGGCGGGACGGAGGCTGAGCGACGCGTCACCGAAGAGAACAACGACGTCGCTGGTGGCCACGCTATGTGCGTTGTCGCACAGGCAATCGGCAGGATCACCGCTAGCCTGCATGCATGAACCTGCCGAACCTTCGCCACTCCATTCTGGCAATTGCCAGCCTGCTCTGCCTGGGCGTGTGTGGCCCGGCAACGGCCGAGCCGCCGTCCCGGGTTGCGCGCCTGGGCTATATCAGCGGTACCGTCAGCTTTTCACCGGCGGGCGAAGCCGTTTGGGTGCGCGCTGTGATCAACCGGCCGTTAACCACGGGAGATCGATTGTGGGCGGACGCCAACGCCCGGGTCGAGTTGCAGTTTGGCGGCGCCACACTGCGCCTCGGGGCGAACACCAGCCTGACCGTGATCAACCTCAGCGACCGCATTGCCCAGCTCGAACTCCCGCAGGGCACGCTGAAGGTGCGGGTGCGCAGCCTGCGACCGAATCAGAGCTTCGAAGTGAACACGCCCAATCTGGCCTTCAGTTTTCGCCGTGCCGGCGAATACCGCATCGACGTGGACCCGGCCAATGACGCGACCGCCGTCACGGTGGTGAGCGGCCAAGGCGAGGTTTATGGTGAAGGCGCCTCGTATGCGGTGACGCCGCGCCAGGGCTATCGGTTTTACGGCACCGGCTTGTCCGACTACGAGCGCCTGGGTGGACGCCGCGACGACGAGCTGGACCGTTGGTCCCGTGAGCGCGACCGGCGTGGCGACAACTCGAAATCGGCGCGCTATGTCTCGTCGGAAGTGGTGGGGTATGAAGACCTGGACGCCAACGGCACCTGGCGCTCCGACCCGACCTATGGCAACGTCTGGACGCCAAGCCGCGTGCCCGCCGGCTGGACGCCCTACCGCAACGGCCACTGGTCCTGGGTGGACCCGTGGGGCTGGACCTGGATTGACGACGCGCCCTGGGGTTACGCCGTATCCCACTACGGCCGCTGGGCCAACATTGGCAATGCCTGGGGCTGGGTACCCGGACCGGTGCGCGAGCGAGCGGTCTATGCGCCAGCGCTGGTGGCATTTGTGGCCGGCAAGAGTTTTCAGGGCTCGCCTGGCGCAGGCAGCACACCCACCAGCAATGTCGGCTGGTTTCCGCTGGCGCCACGCGAGGTCTACCAGCCTTCGTACCCGGTCAGCCGCGGCTATTTCGACAACATCAACCGCAGCAACGCGGTGTTGGCGCCAGAGGCCATCACCAAGGTCTACAACACCACCAACGTCACGACGGTGGTGAACAACAGCACGATCGTCAACAACACCGTCAACGTGACCCAGGTGGTCTATGCCAATCAGTTGGTCAGCGGCGCAGTAGTGGCCGTGCCGGCACAGGCCTTTGCCCTATCGCGGCCAGTAGCCAGTGTGCAGGTACCCGTTTCAAGAGAAGTGGCAAGCAGCGCACCGGTGTCGCATGTGGCCACCGTGGCACCTCTGCAGCAAAGTGTGCACGGCGGCGCGCCGGTTGCCGAGGCCAGGCCGCCGATGCGGGAACGATCGGTGGTGGCCGTCACCGCCCCGCCACCGCCGGCCATACCCTTTGCCGCCCAGCAGGCGCAACTGGCGGCAAAGCCGGGCACGCCGATCGACGAAGCCCGGCGCATCGAAATGAAGCCCGCTGCGCCTGCGGCGTCTGCCCCGAAAGTGAGCGTGTTGGCCAGTGTCCAGGCGCCCGCGCCAACGGCGCTGCCACCGGCCAGCGCGCCGGCCGCCAAGTCCTCCGAAGCGCGCAAGGCCGACGCCGCCAGAAGCGACGGTGCGCGCGATAGCAAGTCGAGATTGGAGGTGGCGGGCGCTGACGCCGACAAGGCAGCAGCGGCCAAGGCGGAGGCTGCCAAGGCCAGTGCCATAAAGGCTGATGCCGACAGGGCCGCGGCAGCGAAGGCCGATGCCGACAAGGCAGCAACTGCAAAGGCTGAAGCAGCCAAGGCGGAGGCTGCCAAGGCCAGTGCCATCAGGGCTGATGCCGACAGGGCCGCAGCAGCAAAGGCCGATGCCGACAAGGCAGCAACTGCCAAGGCTGAAGCGGCCAAGGCGGAGGCTGCCAAGGCCGGCGCCATCAAGGCTGATGCCGACAGGGCCGCAGCAGCAAAGGCCGATGCCGACAAGGCAGCAACTGCAAAGGCTGAAGCAGCCAAGGCGGAGGCTGCGAAGGTCGCCCTGACAAAGGCCGCTGCATCCGCACCGCGACCAGAGACCAGAGCTTCCCGTCCCAGGTCCGAGTCAGACGCAAAAGGCGACGCTGAACCGAAAAAGCCGGACGAGGAGGGCCGTAAACGCTGAACTCAAGCAGTGCCCAGGTGCATCCACGGTCCGTCCGGCAGCCGCCAGCGAAACCGGACGCTACGGGACGCCCGCACCCTGTGTTTCGGGTTTGCGGGCTGAACCACCATGAAAAAAGCCGCTCAGCGAGCGGCCCTATGCTGGCAAAACCGCCGCCGCCCGATCAGCGGAACCTGGATTCCGGAACGGTCTTGAGCTCGCCCTGCAGCGAGCTGACGTAGGCTGCCAGCTCACGCATCTCGTTGTTGCTGAACTGCTTGGCCACTGCGCCCATCACGCCATTGGAGCGGCCCATCTGCGGGTTGCCTTCGGTCTTGTAGGACTTGAGCGCCACGAACAGGTAGTCGGCATGCTGGCCGGCGATCTTTGGATAGGTGGGATCGATCGGCTTGCTGAAGACGGGGCCGTGGCAGGACAGGCAGGCGCCCTTTTGCACCAGTTCCAGCGCCTTGGGCGAGGGCTCGCCGCCCTTGGCCGCCTTGGGTGCCATGTCCTTGCCGTGCGACTCGTAGTAAGCCGCCACGTCCGCCATGTCCTGGTCGCTCAACGAATCGGCAATGCCGCGCATGGTGGGGTGTTTGCGCTCGCCCTTCTTGTAGGCGTTCAGGGCCGAGATGATGTACTTAGCGCCCTGGCCGGAGATCATCGGCACCTTGTGGATCTCTGGAAAGCTGGCCTGGTAGCCCTGGATGCCATGGCAACCGATGCACATGGCGATCTTGGTCGCGCCCTTGGCCGCGTCACCCTTGACCTCCTGGGCCGAGGCAGAAAAGGCCGTCGCACAAGCGACAAACACGGGCAGCAGCACGGACGACAGTTTCTTCATTTTGCGAGGACAATCAAGGCGGTGATGGGTGGAGCGCTGCCAAAAAAGCGGCCCGCCCATTATATCGGTCGCCCGACCGCGCCAAAGCGGCCCACCCCCACCGCAACCCGCAGACCCGCATTGAAAGAGCCATGAAATTCCAAGGAACCACGAACTACGTCGCCACGCAGGACCTGATGCTCTCGGTCAATGCGGCCATCACGCTCAAGCGGCCATTGCTGGTCAAGGGCGAGCCGGGCACCGGCAAAACCATGCTGGCCGAGGAGGTTGCGCAGGCGCTGTCGATGCCGCTGCTGCAGTGGCACATCAAGTCCACCACCAAGGCGCAGCAGGGCCTGTATGAATACGACGCCGTGAGCCGGCTGCGCGATTCGCAGCTGGGCGACGGCCGGGTCAAGGACATCCACAACTACATCGTCAAGGGCGTACTGTGGCAGGCCTTCACGGCCGACGAGCCGGTGGCGCTGCTGATCGACGAGATCGACAAGGCCGACATCGAGTTTCCGAACGATCTGCTGCGCGAGATCGACCGCATGGAGTTCTACTGCTACGAAACCCGGGAGCTGGTACGCGCCGTGCACCGGCCGGTGGTGTTCATCACCTCGAACAATGAGAAGGAACTGCCCGACGCCTTCCTGCGGCGCTGCTTCTTCCACTACATCAAGTTCCCGGACCCGGCCACGATGCAGCTGATCGTGGATGTGCACTTTCCGCGGCTGAAGAAAGAGCTGCTGAGCGCCGCTATGAAGACCTTCTACGACGTGCGCAACCTGCCCGGGCTGAAGAAGAAGCCTTCCACCAGTGAACTGCTGGACTGGCTCAAGCTGCTGGTGGCAGAAGCTCTTTGACGGTCGGTTCCACGGGAACCGTTGCCCGCATCGATCTTTCCCCAACTGATCGCCCCCGCTTGATGGAGATGGGCTTTCTG
>JANMKM010000143.1:0-25991 GCA_031372035.1 Rhodoferax sp.
TTTCAGAGATTAACAAAAAAAGAAGAATGTAGATAAAATGAATGAATGCCCAATTCGTATTTATTACCGGAGTCTCGATAAGTTTTTTGAAGAATGCCTCGGCACGCCAGTTGCCACCACATGTCGAAGGGCGATCAATCAATCGACATGGCATCGGCTTTGGAGGCGAAACGGGTCCGGTGGCAGGCTTTTCCGTCCGGTTTCACTCGCCAAATCGGCCAGAAGGCGCATGGATAAAGCACGGAGCACTACTGATTGTGTAACGCTCGTCACTCCTGCTTCACCTCACGGCCTCGCCCGCGCCTTGCCTCGCCCAGCTGCGACCCGGTGCGACCCGGTGCGCCGCCGCGAGCGCGGCGCGCGCGCCCAGGCGACAAACTCGTCGGGCTCGTCAAACAACCGGTCGGGAGCGCGCCAGAATGAAAGATCAATCGTGACGCCCTGCTTCTCGTAGTTGAGCGGCGGGAATGCCTTGGCTTCCTTGAAAGCCGACTGGTTCTGGCTATCGACCCGGAAGTAGAGGACGTTTTCCGTCACCATGCCCAGCATGACACCCTCACAGAACACGCCGCTCTTGCCAAACATGCGGCGCACCGTGACGTGGCCCAGCGGGGATAGCTGGTCCCGCAGGAAGCTGGCGAATTCGGTGCTGGCAACCATCAGAGCGTGAGCTCTCAGACCTTGGCGCTGACGTAACGCAGCGTCTCCAGGTGGTCGAGCCTTCCGTCCGCTGCGCAATGGGGTGCAAGCGCGGCCAGGTACTCGCTCTCAATGGCACGCTGGTCAGCCTCACCACGCAGATGGATGTCGTACATACCGAAGAGCCAGTCCCAAAGCTGCTCGGGCGTCAGCCGCCGGGAAACTTGGATCTCCTCGACCAGCACATGCCGGAACGTCGGGGACAGCAGTTCGTGGATGCCGTCGACATGCCAAAAGCGCCGGTCACCAAAGCGCATTCCCGAAAACGCCTCTTGCGGTGGATGCCGCGCCAGAACCTCAACGCAGCTGGAGAACGCCACGGACGGCGGTGGCACAGCCCCGACGACAACCGCCAGCATGCCGCCGGGCTTCAGCATGCGATGCAATTCACGTAATACCTGCTCCACGTCGTCCATCAGCATGAGTGCGAGGTGGCTCAGTACACGGTCGAAGCTTTCCGGCGCAAACGGCAACGCCTGCGCCCTCGCCTGGCACAGAACAACGGCGGCTGACAAGCGCGTGCGCGCCAGCTTCAATTCAGCGGCGCTCATGTCCACGCCACTCAGCGCAAGGCCAGGTTGGGACCGCGCAGCCAGCAGCGAGAGCAGGAATCCATCGCCGCAAGCAAGGTCCAGGACGTGGATCGGTGCCGCTGTCCTGGGCACCGCCGTGGCGAGAACCTCGTACGGGGAGTCAAAATCTTGTGCGCGAAAGACCACCGGTAGGGCCCCGAAGACCCGTGCAGTCAACCCTGGATGCGCCGCGTGGAAGTCTGCGAGGAAGACTTCCCCACGCGAGGGCTCAGCGCTTCTCACATATGCCCCTTGACGGGTGAGCAACTTCGGGATCAATGGCTTGCATCATGGTCTGGCGGAAGTCCTTGCGTCAGAGCAGTGTAGCCAACGAAGCGGCATGCATGCCGCAGTATCCGACGGGCTCCGTGACGCTACATATTCAGTAGTGCTCCGTGCTTTCTGAATGCGCCTTGCAGGCGTTGTCCCCTATGAGAACTGGCAAGAACTGCGGCCCATGTGCCAGCTACGATGGCACAATCTTGTTCATGCGCCCGGCCCCATCGCGAATCAGTCTCACGGTCGCGTTGCTGGCCTGCCTGACCATCATCGACCAGGCCAGTGCCGGCGAAGTGCGGGTACTGGCTGCCGGCGCCGCCAAGCATGCGCTGGAGCAGATTGCGCCGGAATTCACCCGCAGTAGCGGCCACACCCTGCAAGCCAGCTACGACACTGTTGGCGCCCAGCGCGAGCGTGTGCTCCGGGCAGCAGCAGGGGCCGTGGCCGATGTGGTGGTGCTCAGTACCGAGGCGCTAGCGCAATTGCGCACAGCCGGGCAGTTGCCAGATGAAGCGCCGCTGCCCTTGGGTTTCGTGGCCGTGTCGCTGGCGGTGCCGAAACAGGCAGCCGTGCCCGACATCTCCAGCCCCGATGCGCTGCGCCGCTCGTTGCTCGCAGCCACCAGCATTGCCTATGCCGATCCGGCACGCGGCGCCACAGCGGGCAGCCATTTCAGCCAGGTGCTGGAGCGGCTGGGACTGCGTGAGCAATTGCACCCCCGCCTCACCATCCTGCCCTTTGGCGTGGAGGTGATCGAAGGCGTGGCGCGCGGCAGCTATGCGCTGGGGGTGAGCCAGTCGAGCGAGATCCTGCAGCATCCGGGTGTCACGATGGTGGGGCCTCTGCCGGCGCCACTGGGCCTGAGCACCCACTATGCCGCAGCCCTGGCGCGCGATGGCGAGGCCGCACGCTCGCTGTTGCTGTTCCTGGCCAGCGACAGCGCCAGACTGCATTTGCGCACCAGCGGCTTCCTGCCCGAATAGTCCAGACCAAAGCCATGCACCGCACCATCTTCGACACGCCCATCGTCAACACCGTGCTGCGGGCCTTGTCGGTAGCCTTCCTGCGCATCACCGGCTGGAAGCTGGAGGGCCAGTTGCCCCCGGGTTGCCACAAGTGCGTGCTGATCGCCGCGCCGCACACCAGCAACTGGGACCTGCCCTACACGTTGATGGTGGCGTTCGCGCTGCGGCTGCACATCTACTGGATGGGCAAGGCACAACTGTTCCGGCCACCGTTTCGCGGCGTGATGATGTGGCTGGGCGGCATACCGGTGCAACGCGAGAAGTCCAGCAATGTGGTCGGCGCCTCGGTGGACGCCATCCGCACGGCGGACGGCCCGCTGCAGCTGGTGGTGCCGCCCGAAGGCACGCGGCTAAAGGTGCGCTACTGGAAGACCGGTTTCTACTACATTGCCGTGGGTGCCGATGTGCCGATCGTGCTGGCCTACATGGACTACCACAGGAAGATCAGCGGCCTGGGGCCGGTGTTCCAGCCTACCGGTGACATCGAGGCTGACATGGTACGCATCAAGGCCTTCTACGCCGGCTTCAAGGGCCATAACGCGGACCAGTTCCAGACTGAGTGAGTGGTGCAGCCGCCACGGCAGGCCCGGGCGGCTGGACCTGCGCCACAGCGCGCCGCCAACTAGCGGTTCACCGGCGACTGCGGATCCAGCAGCAAGGCCATGATGTCCTTGATCTGGCCCTCGGTCAGGATGCCCGAATGCCCAAAGCGCGGCATGCCGGAGCAGGCGTTGAAGGCCTTGGCATTCCACAGCTTGCTCCAGGTGTAGTCCACGATGGGCTTGGCGGCGGCGCTGGCCGGGTCAGCCACGCCGCGCAGCTTGCCGTAGTTGTACAGGCTCGGGCCGATGGTGCCGTACGACAGTTCCTGGCGGCTGAGCTCATGGCAGTTGTAGCAATTGCCGCCGCTGGGTACACCGGCCGGGTCCGACCAGGTCATGCCGCGGCCGTTCTGGGCGATTTTCTCGCCCTCTTTCCAGTCGCCCAGAAAGCGGCCGTCAGTGGGTTGCTTGACGGTCTGCAGGTTGGCCGCTTCGATCGCGCGCCCGAGCTTGTCGTCAATGGGTCGGCCGGCCACATCGGCGGCACTGCACTCGCGGTTGGCATCGTCCTGTCTCAACCGGTCCACGGTGGCGATGCCCTGGTCGCGGAAGGAGGCGCGCAGGGTGTCCTGCGCCAGCTTGTCCAGGGCGGCATCATTGGGCGCTACGGCACAACCGGCCAGCAGCAGAAAGGCGACACAACAAGCAATGTTCTTCATGCCAATTCCTAGCGTTTGAGCGCGGGCGCCGTGGCCTCGCCACCCTTGCCATTGACGCCCATGTATACCCCCAGGGCGATGGTGGCGTCGCTGGCATAGCCGGGATAGGGAAAGCGCTGCTGGCGATAACAATCGTTGAGCCGGCGCTGCATGCCCCACATCTCGCCGGACGACACCCGGTAGGCGGGCCAGGCGCCAAAGCCGATACCAGCACCAGGCTGCTTGGTCAGGTTCGGCAGGTCTTGCAGGCGGATGCGCTTGCCGTCGGCACTGTGGCAGGAGGCGCAGGCAAAGTCATGGGTGCCACCCCGGGCAAAAAACAGCCGCTTGCCCACCTCGAACATGCTGCGCTCCTGGGCATGGCCCTGCGGCAGGTTGAACCGCAGGCCCTTGGACTCCGCCGAAATCCAGGCCACCAGGCCTTCCAGGTTGACCTGCTCACCCCGGCCAAAGGGGGTGCGGGCAATCTCCGCGGCGTCGAAGCCCTGCAGGCTCTCCATGCATGTCAACAGGCGCGACTCCAAGTCTTGCACCCTGCCGGTGTCGGCAAAGTAGCGCGGCAGCTCCACAAACGTACCCTTGACCACGCCCGGGCCCTTGCCCAGGTCACAAGCCTGCAACGACGCATTGCGCGGGCCGCGTTTCTGCTGCCACAGGGCTTCACCTCGGGCTTCGAACAGTTCGGCCGGGTTGCCGTCGGCCAGCATCACGCGGTATTCGGCGATGCCGTCGGCCGCCGACTTCTGCGCCTGCGCCTGCGCGCTGCAGGCCAGTACCACCAACAAGGACCAGAGACGGGCGCTGCGCATACCGGCCTCAGGACACAACAGCTTCATCGCTGCGGGTCTCACCGCGGTTGTCCTTCCAGTTGATGCCCACCTTGTCGCCGGCCTTGCCACCCTTGATGGTGAACTGCAGAAATGGATTCTTGGAAACCGCCGGGCCCCACTCGGCGCTGAGCACCGGCTTGCCATTGAGGGTGGCGCTGACCTCGGCGATATGCCAGGCCGCAGTGGTCTTGCCAGCGGCGTCCTTGCGTTGGCCGGACTCCATTTCATGGCTCATCAGCACCCGCACGGTCACGTTGGGGCCGCTGGCCTGGGCCCGGATGCGCATCGGATCTGCCATATGTGTTCTCCTGATCGAATGAAACCGGGGACGGCTGCGGCTCAGCCGCCGCAGCCGCCGAGCGTGACCTTGACTTCCTTCCTGGCGTACACGGCGCGACCATCGTTCATGATGGCAACCGCATAGACGTCGGAAGACTGGCCGAGCTTGGCACGGGTGGTGAAATTGGCGTCTACGCTGTCGCTGACATTGAAGATGGCAACCAGCGGCGACGGGTTCTTGTCCACCAGCAGCAGGATCTGCTTGATCCCGGCCAGGCCGCTGCCAGCACCGAGCGGCACCACGGCTCCGTTCTCGGCGATGTCGGGCCCGGTAATGGTGACGTCCTTGCTCTCGACCGGAGCGGCAACGCCGATCGCCTTCCAGACCTCGGCCGGTGTCTTGGCGTCAAACGCGGCCTTGGTGAAGGCGTGCGCCAGTTGCGGATACAGGCCGCTGCCTGCCAGCAGGCCGGCGAGCGCAACGCTGCGCTTGATGGATTCTCTACGGGTGTGCATGGGCATTCCTTCCAGGGCGTGATGTTAGTCGCAGCGGCCTGCGCATGCAGCCAGGCTTACCCTGAGCCCCGGCTGGCAGCAAGCCCATACACCCGTGGCTCTTTGCGGGTTTGCGCGTCGATGGCACCGACCCGCGCTATAGTGGCCGCGGCTGCCGTTGTACGCAACGGCCATATTCGCTGTGGCCTTTTTTTGAATGGGAGACCCATGCCATGGAACCGTGCCAACGCCTTGCACTGATTGCCTTGCTGACGTCCTGCGCCCCTGGCGCATGGGCCCAGGACGCTGCCCGGTTGCAGACCCGGGCCCTGGCGGCCAACTGCGCCCAATGTCATGGCACCGAAGGCCGCACCGTCAACGGCTCGGCCGTGCCGGCATTGGCTGGCATGCCGCGCGAGTACTTCGTGACCCAGATGACAGCGTTCAAGAGCGGCACCCGCAGCGCCACGGTGATGCACCAGCTCGCCAAGGGATTCAGCGATCAGCAAATTGCCAGCCTGGCGGCGTATTTCGCTGCCAGCAAACCCTGAGAACAGGAGTCATCATGCAACGCCGATCTTTTGTCCAGGCAGCCCTGGGTGTCAGCCTGGTCGGTTGCGCAGCGGGCGTGCCGGCCCGTGCCAAGGTGGTGGTGGTAGGCGGCGGCTTCGGCGGCGCCACGGCCGCCAAGTACGTGCGCCTGCTGTCCGATTACAGCATTGACGTGGTGCTGGTGGAGCCGAACCCCAGCTTCATTTCCTGCCCGCTGTCGAACCTGGTGCTCGGCGGCAGTCGCAGTCTGGGGGATCTGACTTCGCCCTATGACGCGCTGGTCGCTCGGCATGGCGTGAAGCTGGTGCGCGACACGGTGCGCAGCATTGACGCCGCAGCCAGGACCGTAACCCTCGCTGGTGGCAGCAGCATCGGCTATGACAAGCTGGTGCTGTCACCGGGGATCGAGCTGATCTGGAGCAGCATCGAGGGCAGCCAGGCCGCGAACGCCAGCGGCCAGATCTTGCAGGCCTGGAAGGCGGGCGCGGAGACCGAAGCCCTGCGGCGCCAGTTGGAGGCCATGCCCGACGGCGGCGTCTATGCCCTGACGATTCCCGAAGCGCCCTACCGCTGCCCGCCCGGGCCGTATGAGCGCGCCAGCCAGGTGGCCAGCTACTTCAAGCGCGCCAAGCCGCGCTCCAAGGTGCTGGTGCTCGACGCCAACCCGGATGTCACCTCCAAAGGTCCGCTGTTCAAGAAGTTCTGGGCCGACAACTACCCGGGCATGCTGGAATACCGGGGACAGCACAAGGCGGTGGCAGTAGATGCAGCCAGCCGGACGGTGAAGTTCGAAGTCCAGAGTGATGTGCGCGCCGATGTGCTCAATGTGCTGCCCAGCATGCGCGCTGGTGCCATCGCCGTGCAGTCCGGGCTTGCCACCGCCAACGGCCGCTGGTGCGGCGTCAACTACCTGAGCTTCGAGTCCACGGTAGCGCGCGACGTGCACGTTATCGGCGACGCGATCCAGATCGCGCCGGCAATGCCGAAGTCCGGCCACATGGCCAACGGCCACGGCAAGGTGGTGGCGGCGGCCCTGGTGGCCCAGCTCAGTGGCATGGAGCCCAACCCCAGCCCGATGCTGACCAACACCTGCTACAGCTTTGTCGATGACAAGCAGGTGATCCACGTGGCGTCAGTGCACGAATACGTGGCTGCCGAACGCACCTTCAAGACTGTGGCCGGCTCCGGCGGCGTGTCCACGGCTGCCAGCGAAGTGGAAGGCGGCTATGCCCATAGCTGGGCACGCAACATCTGGGCCGACTGCCTGGCCTGATTCCATTTTCATTTCAATACGATAGGTCGTTGCCCCTCCTCGCCGTGCCAGAAGCACTGTCTTCGTCGGTGCGCCTACTCTCGTATCGAACTGAAAACGGAATGAGCACTGCGCGGTGCCACAGCGGCAACGTTCAGGCTGCCGGCGAGCGCAGGGTGCGGCTCAGCAGCACCACCGGGATCAAGCCCACCAGCACCAGCGCCAGCGAGGGCAGCGCGGCTTCGCCCAGGCGCTCGTCGCGCGCCAGCTGGTAGGCCACGACAGCCAGCGTGTCGGAGTTGAAGGGTCGCAGCACCAGGGTGGCGGGCAACTCCTTCATCACGTCCACGAACACCAGCAAAGCCGCAGCCGCCGTTGAGCGCTGCAACAGGGGCCAATGGATGCGCAGCCAGACCCGCAGGGCACCGCTGCCCAGGGTGCGCGCGGAGTCGTCAAAACTGACGGGGATGCGGGCATAGCCGCTTTGCACCGACTGCAGCGCCACGGCGCAAAAGCGCACCAGGTAGGCCCACAGCAGGCCCAGCGAGGTGGCAGTCAGCAGCGACGCTGCCTGGCTCTGCGGCGCGGCCGCCTGGATCCAGCCTACCGGCAGCAACAGCCCGACCACGACCACGGCGCCCGGTATGGCGTAGCCCAGGCCCGCCAGCCGGACCGTGGCGCTGGTCCACAGATCGTTGTGCAGGCGCAGGCTCAGTGACAAGGCCATGGCCAACGCCACGGCCAACAGCGCCGTGATTGCCGCCAGGCGGAAGCTGTTGAACGACCATTCAGCAAACCGGCCCCACTGCAGCAGGGGCCAGTCGGCCATCAGCGGATGCAGCATGAACAGCACCGGCGCCACAAAACCCAGCAGCACCGGCGCGGCACAGATGCACCACGCCAGCAGCATCGGCCGGCCGCGCAGCAGGCTGCCGTGGCTGGCATCGGCAACGCCCCGCAGCATCTTGGGATGGCTGAAACGCATCCGGCGTTGGGCCGCGTGTTCCAGCCACAGCAAGCCGCCAACGGTCAGCAGCAGCATGGTGGCCAACTGGACCGCCGCAACGCGGTTGTCCATGGCCAGCCAGGCCTTGTAGATGCCCGTGGTGAAGGTCTGTATGCCGAAGTAGCTGCACACGCCAAAGTCGGCCAGGGTCTCCATCAAGGCCAGCGCAGCGCCGGCTGCCACAGCCGGGCGGGCCAGTGGCCAGGCTACGGCGACGATGCGCCGCGACAGGGGCGCGCCCAGCAGTTGGGCCGCCTCCAGCAGGTTGCCGGCTCGCTCGGCCAGCGCGGAACGCGTCAGCAAATAGACATACGGGTACATTGAAAACGTGAACACCCAGGCTGCGCCGCCCAGGCTGCGGATCTCCGGAAACATGCGCCCCGACTGGCCAGTGAGCGCACGCAGCGTGGACTGCAGAGGCCCGCTGTACTGGAGGAAGTCGGTATAGGCATAGGCCACCACATAGGCCGGCATGGCCAATGGCAACAACAGGGCCCACTCGAAGACCCGGCGCCCCGGAAACTCGAACAGTGTCACGGCGGTGGCGGTGGCCACGCCCACCAGCACCACGCCCAGGCCTACCAGCAACGCCAGCCACAGGGTCGTCCAGACATAACCGGGCAGCACCGTGGCCGCCATCTGCCGCAGGATGTCTGCCGGCTGCCCGTTGCCATCGGCAGCAGGCAACCAGGCGCCGAGCAAGGCCAGCATCGGCAGCAACAACAGCGCCGCCGCGACCAGCAACAGCAGGCGCCGCACGACATGCGCAGACAGGGAGCGGAGATATGACAAGGTGGAGCGCAAGAAGCGGTCCGGGGGCCGGACGATGCAGGAATGCAAATGAGAATTGTAGATATCTACAATGCCTGCCATGTATCTTGACGTCTCGGGTCTGACGGTCCAGTACCGGGGTCGCAGCAAGGCCGCGGTGCAGGCGGCATCACTCGGGCTGCATGCCGGCGAGATCGGGGTGCTGATCGGGCCCTCGGGCTGCGGCAAGACCACCCTGCTGCGGGCAGTGGCCGGTCTGGAGCCGGTGACCAGTGGCGAAATCCGCATCGCCGGCCAGACCGTCAGCGATGCAGTGCACACGCTGGCACCCGAGGAACGGCAGGTGGGCATGGTGTTCCAGGACTATGCGCTGTTCCCGCACCTGGACGTGCGCCACAACGTGGCCTTTGGTTTGCACCATCTGCCGCGCGCGCAACGCAGCCAGCGCGTGGCCGAAGTGCTGGATCTGGTGGGCCTGCCGCAGGCCGCGGCCCGGTTTCCGCACCAGCTCTCCGGCGGCCAGCAGCAACGGGTGGCGCTGGCACGGGCACTGGCGCCACAGCCCAAGCTGCTGCTGCTGGACGAACCCTTTTCCAACCTGGATGTGGACCTGCGCGAACGCCTGGCGCTGGAGCTGCGCAGCATCCTCAAGGCTGCCAATGCCACGGCCCTGTTTGTCACCCATGACCAGTTGGAGGCCTTCGCCATTGGCGACGTGATCGGTGTGATGTGCGAAGGCGCCCTGCACCAGTGGGATGACGCCTATTCCCTGTACCACCGTCCGGCAACCCGCTTCGTGGCCGACTTCATCGGCCATGGCGTCTTTGCCCCGGCCACCGTGTGCCAGGCAGGAGGCAGGCTGGTGGTGCAGACGCCGCTGGGCGAACTCAGCGAGATTGCCGGTAGCCAGCTGCCGGACAGCCTGGCAACTGGCGAATGCGATGTGCTGCTCCGGGCTGACGACATCGTGCATGACGACCAGGCGCCGGTAAGGGCCGAGATCATGCGCAAGGCCTTTCGCGGTTCGGAATTTCTCTACACGCTGCGGCTCGATGGCGGCCAGACCGTGCTGGCGCATGTGCCGAGCCACCATGACCACAAGCTGGGTGAGTGGATCGGCATCCGGGCCGAAGTGGACCACGTGGTCACCTTCAAGCGCGAAACTGCGGCATAGCCTGCAGGTGGTGCGCCGGAAAACGGACTGCTGTCAGCGGCTCAGGCCCTGCAATTTGGTGCGACTCCCGGCGACGAGGCCGCATCCATCAAGACCTGCATGTCGGACCGCAGGCCTGCGGCCCATGCCCGGCGGTCGCGGCCTGCGGCACCCTGGACTGCACCAAACCTTAGCCGCGCCACGATGCTGGGTGCCGTCAAGGTACGCCACATCGAGGTCAGTAGATGGGTGTCCCCCATGTAGCTGGGCGCCAGACTGGGTTGGCCTGTGCGCGCGTCGATGAAGCGCAACAATACCGGCTGCGCCGGCACATCGGCCGAGATCGCCGCCTGCAGCAGGTTGGCATGAAAGGGCAGCAGCGCGAGCCCGTCGCCCGTGGTGCCCTCCGGAAACACCGCCAGAACGTCACCGCCGCGCAGGGCATCGGCCATCTGGTGCACCACGCGCATGGCGTCGCGCCGCGATGCGCGCTCGATGTACAGCGTTCCGGCGCCGGTGGCCAGGGCACCGACCAGCGGCCAGTGCCGGACGTCGGCCTTGGAAACAAAGCGGCAGTAGACGCCAGCATGCAGCACCAGGATGTCGAGCCAGGAGATGTGGTTGGACACCAGCAGCACCGGGCCCGCCGCGGCGCTGGCGCCCAGCACCTGCAGACGGATCCCCAGGCACGTCAGCATGCCGATGGCCCAGATCTGGACGCGGGCCTCGCGCTGGCGCGGTTGCAGCCGTGGAAACAGGAAGGTGATGATCCACCAGCCATGCAGCGCGTGCAGCAGCACCCGCAGCAGCCGGAACGCCGCGGTCAATGTGCGCACTTGGCTGGCCCCGGCCGCTCAAGCGGCATAGGCCACGTGTCCGGCGACCAGGGTGTAGCGCACCCGCCCCGGCAGTTCGTAGCCGTTGAAGGGCGTGTGCTTGCCCTGGCTGCGCAATGCCGCGGGGCTGACGGTCCAGCGCGCCTGCGGGTCAAACACGCAGAGGTCAGCACTCGCGCCTGGCTGCATCTGGCCGGCACCTGCAGGCACGCCGGCTACCGCACCCAGGATACTGGCGGGGCCACAGGTCATGACTGCCACGGCCCGCCGCAGACCGGCGCCGCTCTCCAGGCCCCACTTCAACCCCAGACTCAACAGCAGTTCCAGCCCTGTGGCACCAGCCTCGCTCTCGGCAAAGGGCAGGGCCTTGGCATCTTCATCCACCGGTGTGTGGTCGGATACCAGCGCGTCGATGGTGCCGTCAACCAAGGCAGCGCTCAGGGCATCACGGTCGCGCTGCTGGCGCACCGGCGGGTTCAAGCGCAGTTGGCTGTCGAAATAGCCAATGTCCAGATCGGTCAGATGCAGGGAGTTGATGCTGACGTCGCAGCTGACCGGCAGACCCTCCTGCTTGGCCCGGCGCACCAGCTCCACCCCGGCAGCACTGCTGATGCGCGACAGGTGCACGCGCGCGCCCGTGGCGCGCACCAGCTCGAAGATGGTGTGCAGGGCAATGGTCTCGGCCGCCACGGGAATGCCGGACAGGCCCATGCGCGTTGCCAGCGGGCCGCTGGCCGCCACGCCCAGGCCTAGAAAGCGCTCCTGTGGCCGCAGCCAGATAGCGTAGCCAAAGGTGCTGGCATATTGCAAGGCCCGCAACAACACCTGGGTATCCGCCACCGGCACCTCGGCCTGGCTGAAGGCCACACAGCCGGCCGCGCTGAGCTGGCGCATCTCGGTCAACACGGCGCCTTGCAGCTGGCGTGTCAGCGCACCCAGCGGGAAGACCCGGGCCTGGTGCAGGCGTTCGGCCCGGTAGCACAGCATCTGCACCAGACCGGATTCGTCCAGCATCGGATCGGTGTCAGGCGGGCATACCAGGCCGGTGATGCCACCGGCCACAGCGGCCGCCAGCTCCGATTCCAGCATGCCCTCGTGCTCGAAACCGGGCTCGCGCAGGCGTGCGCTGAGGTCCAGCAGGCCCGGCACCACCATGCAACCGCTGGCGTCGATGCGCCGCTCGGGCTGGAATTCGGCCGGGACCTTGTCCACGGCCAGGATCAGGCCATCAGCCAGCGCAAGATCGCAAACCTGGTCGACATTGCGCGCCGGGTCCAGTACGTGCCCGCCCGAGATCAGTGTTTTCATGCGGTGCCTGCGGTCACTTCAGGTTTCATTGCCCGCCACGATGCTCATGACGGCCATGCGCACGGCGATGCCGAAAGTCACCTGCGGCAGGATCACGCTGTGCTGGCCATCCACCACGGCCGAATCAATCTCCACGCCGCGGTTGATCGGGCCGGGGTGCATCACGATCGCGTCCGGCTTGGCCCACTGCAACTTCTCCGGCGTCAGGCCGTAGCTCTGGAAGAACTCCTGCGACGACGGCAGCAGCGCGCCGCTCATGCGCTCGTTCTGCAGCCGCAGCATGATGACCACATCGCAGTCGCGGATCCCCTCCTCCAGGGTGTGGCAGACCCGCACGCCCATCTGCGCCATGTCCGCCGGCACCAGGGTCTTGGGGCCCACAACCCGGACCTCGGCGCAACCCAGGGTGGTGAGGCCGTGGATGTCGGAGCGCGCCACGCGCGAATGCAGCACGTCGCCAACGATGGCCACCGTCAGGTTGCTGAAGTCCTTCTTGAAATGCCGGATCGTGTACATGTCCAGCAGACCCTGCGTCGGGTGCGCATGGCGCCCGTCACCGGCGTTGATCACGTGCACATGCGGCGCCACGTGGCGGGCGATCAGGTACGGCGCACCCGACTCGCCGTGGCGCACCACGAACAGGTCCGCTGCCATGGCGCTGAGGTTGGCGATGGTGTCGAGCAGCGACTCGCCCTTGGACGCCGAAGACCGCGCGATGTCGAGGTTGATCACATCGGCACTGAGGCGCGTGGCGGCAATCTCGAAGGTGGTCCGGGTACGGGTGGAGTTCTCGAAAAACAGGTTGAACACACTCTTGCCACGCAGCAGCGGCACCTTCTTGACCTCGCGGTCGTTCAGGCTGACGAAGTTGGTGGCGGTATCGAGAATGTGGGTCAGAATGTCGCGCGGCAAGCCCTCGATCGACAGCAAGTGGATGAGTTCGCCGTGCTGGTTGAGCTGCAGGTTGCGTCGGTTCGGCATCATGATTGCACGCTCATACGCCTTCCACGTCGAAACGGAACCGGCCCGACGCATCGCGCCCCAGTGCCAGCGACTGGCTGGCCGGCAGCAGGATCCGGGCGGCGGCAAAGTCGGCCTGGACCGGTAGCTCGCGTCCGCCACGGTCCACCAGTACGGCTAGCTGGATACTGGCTGGCCGGCCGTAGTCAAACAACTCGTTGATGACAGCACGGATCGTGCGTCCGGTGTACAACACGTCGTCCAGCAACACGATGCGGGCACGCTCCACGTCAAAGGGCAGCACGGTCTGGCCACCTCCCGAGAGTCCGCGCTGGGCGAAATCATCGCGGTGCATCGCGGACGAAATCACACCCGGTGCGCCCGGCAACTGGCACTCGGCATGCAGGCGTTGCGCCAGCCAGGCGCCGCCCGAGGTGATACCGACCAGCCGGGTCTCGGGCCGCAGCAAAGCGCTGACACCCTGTACCAGCTCCGCGTACAGGGCCTCTGCGTCAAGCGTCAAACGGCTCAAGGAATGCTCCTGAGAAACTGCTCCAGGATGATGCAGGCCGAGGCCGCGTCATGGTCCCGGGCGCCGCTGGCGCGCGCCTCGGTGGTGCTGTAACGCTCGTCCACCTCGAACACGGGCAAGCCAAACCGGCCTTGCAACTGGCGCGCGAAACGCCGCGCCCGCCGGGTATTTTCATGTTCGGCGCCATCCGGGTGAAAGGGCACACCAACCACGATGGCGTCCGGCTGCCAGTCCTGCAACGCCCGTTCGATCAGGGCGAAGCGTGCTGTACCCTCGGCCTGGATGGTGGGCTGGGGCTGGGCGCTGCGCAGCAGCCGGTTGCCAACAGCCACACCGGTACGCTTGGTGCCGAAATCCAACGACAGGAAGGTCTGAAGCGCGGCGGGGACGGACGGCAGGGTCGGCATGGCCAACCGGTTCATGCATGGCCCGCCTCGGGCGACAACATCCAGGCCTGCAGACCCAACAGCAACAATGCCTTGTCGTAGCGCTGCTCCACCGGCGTGTCGAAAATCACGGCAACATCCGCACCCACGGTGAGCCAGCTGTTCTCCGACAACTCGGACTCCAGCTGCCCTTCACCCCAGGCAGAGTAGCCCAGCGACACCAGAACCTTGCGCGGGCCGGCACCGGTGGACAACGCCTCCAGCACATCCTTGGAGGTTGTCATCTCCAGCCCGCCGGGAATTGTCATGGTCGACGCGTACACCGACTCGCCCGGTTTCTCGGCATCCACAAAAATGGGTTCGTGCAGTACAAAGCCGCGTTCAATCTGCACCGGCCCGCCCTGAAAAACAGGCGCCTCCAGCAGGTCCTGGCGCCGCAGCGGCAGCTCGACCTTGTCAAACAGCACTTTCAGATTGATGTCACTGGGCTTGTTGATCACCAGACCCAGTGCACCGCGCTCGCTGTGCTCGCAGACGTAGACCACGCTGCGGGCGAAGGTGGCGTCTTCCAGCCCAGGCATTGCGATCAGGAAATGATTCGTCAAGTTTATGGGTGCAGAATCCGCAGTCATGGCTGAATTTTAGCGGCGAACCATGCAAGAGACGTTTCAGACTGGCCTGGTGTGGTTTCGCCGGGACCTGCGCATCGATGACAACCGGGCTCTGGCCGAGGCGCTGCAATGCTGCGCCCAGGTGCATTGCGTCTTCATCCTGGACCGCGACATTCTGGATGAGTTGCCGCGCGCCGATCGGCGGGTGGAATTCATCCTGGGTTGCCTGGTGCAGCTGGATGCCGAATTGCGGGCCCTGGCGGGCGATGCGGGTGCCGGCCTGATCGTGCGCCATGCGCAGGCTGTACACGAAATCGCGCATGTCGCTCGCGAAGTTGGCGCGCAAGCGGTTTTCTGCGCCCATGACTACGAGCCGCAGGCCATCGCGCGTGACGCCCGGGTGCGCGGCGCGCTGGCCGATATCGGCATTTCCCTGCATACCTGCAAGGACCATGTAGTGTTCGAAGGCAGGGAGGTCCTGACCAAGACCGGCACACCCTACACCGTGTTCACACCCTACAAGAACGCCTGGTTGGCCAGGCTGGCTTTGCACCCGCCACAGCACTACAACCCGAGGTCACACGCCAAAGCTCTGGCCGCGCGGCCGGCCGCGTTGCAGGGCCCGGTGCCGACGCTGGCAGCGTTCGGCTTCGAGCCTACCAATCTGCTGCAGCTGGGCATCACGCCGGGCTCCGACGGCGCACGGCGGCTGTTTGCCGACTTTTTCAAGCGCATGGACCAGTACCACCTGACTCGCGACTTCCCGGCAGTGAAGGGGCCCAGCTATTTGAGCGTCCACCTGCGGTTTGGCACCGTGTCCATCCGCAAACTCGCGGCCACCGCATGGCAGCGCAAGCTGGAAGGCAGCGCAGGTGCCGCCGTCTGGCTGGGCGAACTGGTCTGGCGCGACTTTTACTTCCAGATCCTGGCCAATTTCCCCCATGTGGCACAAAGTGCCTTCAAGCCAGAGTACAACGCCATCGCATGGGAGCACGGGCCCCATGCCCACGCCCTCTTTCGTGCCTGGTGCGAAGGCAGCACCGGGTACCCCCTGGTGGACGCCGCGATGGCACAGATCAACCAGACCGGCTACATGCACAACCGCTTGCGCATGGTGGTCGGCAGCTTCCTGGTCAAGGACCTGGGGCTGGATTGGCGCTGGGGCGAGAGGTACTTCGCCGAAAAACTGATTGACTTTGATCTTGCCGCGAACAACGGTGGCTGGCAATGGGTCAGCTCCAGCGGCTGCGATGCGCAGCCCTACTTTCGCATCTTCAACCCGGTGAGCCAGAGTGAAAAGTTTGATGCTGCCGGCAAGTTCATCCGCCGCTACCTGCCGCAACTCTCTGGTCTGGACAGTAAGCGGCTGCATGCACCGTGGCAAGCCACGCCGCTGGAACTGGTTGCAGCGGGTTTGCAGCTCGGAAAGAACTATCCGGTGCCACTGGTCGACCATGCCCAGGCTCGGGCACTGACACTGGAGCGCTATGCTGTGGTGCGCCGACAGACACCTTCCACTGATGCGCGTTAACGCCTGATATGCTACCAAATAAGTAGCTATCCGCGCTTCATTTTAGAGGCCTCGCGGCCGATCTATGCGTCCACCGGGGCGGCGCAGTAGAGCCGCACCAGGGCCATCAACTCGTCTTCCGGATAGGGCTTGCCCAGGTAATGGTCCACACCCAGTTCACGCGCGTGTTCACGGTGCTTCTCGGCGATCCGTGAGGTGATCATGATGATGGGCAGGTCCCGCAGGTGCTCGTCCGCGCGGATGTTGCGCGCCAGATCGAAGCCATCCATGCGTGGCATTTCAATGTCCGACAGGACCACCGCCGGCTTCTCTTCCTGCAAGCGCTCCAGCGCTTGCAGTCCGTCAGCGGCCAAAGCCACACGGTAGCCTTCGCGCTTGAGCAGACGCTGGGTCACGCGTCGCACGGTGATCGAGTCGTCGACCACCAGAATCAACGGCACCTGGGCAACGGGTTGAGCCAGCAGGGACACTGCTGCGCCGGCCTGGCCGGCTGCCGCGGTCGCAGCGCCGGCCTGGGCTGACTTCGACAGCGTCCGGGCCTGACTGCCATAGACCGCAGCCAGAGCCACCGGGTTATAGATCAGTACCACAGCACCGGATGCCAGCACCGACATACCGGTCAGCCCCGGCAACCGTGACAGTTGTGGTCCCAGATTTTTCACCACCACTTCCTGGTTGCCCAGCACTTCGTCCACATGCACCGCGACCCGTTGCCCAGCGCTGCGGAATACGGCTACCGCCTTGTGCTTGGCAACGGGCTCGTTGCTGCGCGCCGATGACTGCAACAAGGCACCGGACCAGAAAAACGGCATGTCCTCGCCGCCATAGGAGAAAGTCTCGCTCTTGTAGGCCAGGTCCAACTCGGTCATGGGCACGCGACGGATGATCTCGACCACGTTGGCCGGCACGCCAATGGCGAGTTCACCACTGCGCAACATCACAACCTGGGTCACGGCGGTCGTCAGGGGCAGTACCAGCTTGAACCGGGTACCGGTACCAGCCTGCGTCGATGTCTCGATGCGCCCACCCAGGGCGTTGACCTCGGTGCGAACCACATCCATTCCGATACCGCGGCCAGAAAGCTCAGTCACCTGGGTGGCGGTGGAGAACCCAGGCTGGAAGATCAGGTTGGCGGCTTGCGCGTCGCTCAAGATCTCACCGCTTTGCAGCGCACCACTGGCCACGGCCTTTTCACGGATCCGCGCCAGGTCCAGGCCGGACCCATCGTCACTGAACTCCACGGAGACGTCATTGGCCTCCTGGTGCACGTGGATGTTGATAGCGCCCGCAGGCGTCTTGCCCAGCGCTGCGCGCCGGGTCTGATCTTCGATGCCATGGGCCACCGCGTTGCGCAACAGATGCTCGAACGCGGGCGCCACCCGTTCCAGCACACCACGGTCCATTTCCATGGAACCACCCGTGATCTGCAATTTGACCTGCTTGCCAGCATCCTTGGCGGCTTGCCGCACCACGCCGTACAGGCGTTCGGAGATGCTCTCGAACTCCACCATCCGGGTACGCAACAAATCACGCTGCAAATCCCTGGCCTGGCGAGCCTGCAGGATCAGGTCATCCTCGGTGCCCTCAACGCTGCGCTGCAGATTTCGCTGCACCGTGGCCACGTCATTCACCGATTCAGCCATCATCCGGGTCAGTTCCTGCACCCGTGTGAAGCGGTCGAACTCCAGCGGATCGAATCCCTGGGCCGTATCCTTGGCCAGGGCCAGCCGCGACTGCATCTGTGACTCGGCCTGGACCTCGATGTCGCGCAACTGGTGCCGCAGACGGTCCAGGTTGCCGGTCAGGTCGCTGAGCGAGCCGCGCAACTGGCTCAGCCTGGCCTCCAGGCGCGAACGCGTGATCATCACCTCACCGGCTTGGTTCACCAGGCGATCCAGCAGCTGCGAACGTACGCGCACCGTCTGGTTCACGGCCTGCCGGGTCGGGCCGGCAATGTTTATGGCGGCCCGGGCGTGGGCTCGGCGATCGGCGATGACACTGCTGGGCGGTGGCGTCGGCGCCGGACCGGCGGTCGCCGCTGACGGCTCGCGATCATCAGCACCCGACGCTTCAACCAGCGTCGATGGTTCGACGATCGGTGGCGCGGTCTCCGGCAACACCGGGGACTGGTCAGCCAGTTTGCGAAGTCCGTCAAACGTGGTGCTCAGGTTGTCAAACCGGGTGAGCAGCGGCTCCAGCTGACTGGTTTGCAAGTCCTCGGTGCCGAGCTGCTCGATCAGGGACTCCATCCGGTGGGTCATCTCACCCAGGCGCATCGCGCCAGCCAGGCGCGCGCTGCCCTTGAGCGTATGCAACACCCGCATGACCTCTACCCGCGCACCCAGGTTGTCCGGTCGGGCGCACCACTGGCGCAAGGCGCCACCGAGCTGCGGGAACAGTTCCAAGCCTTCTTCTTCAAAAATCGGAAACAAATCGGCATCGAGCGCATCGGTCAGATCAATGTCGTCGTCCCGACCGCTGATCGCGGTTCGCATCCGCGCCGGAACGGCCAATGGTGCGTGCACTGCCGCCGGGTCCGGCAGCACCGTTACAGCTTCCGTGGCGTCCGACGCAGTGATCGGCTCGGGCTCGAGTTCAACCACGGAGATACCGTCGACAACGTCTTGTGGGCCGCTCTCGGTGACCACGAATTCCGCCTCGCCGATAGCCCGGAGGGCTTCCAGCAGCCGGGAATCGGGCTCCTTCAGGAAACCGGCAGCAAACTGGTGCAGCAGTCGCCTGATATCTTCTGCAGCCTGAACAAACACGGCGGCCTGCTCGGGACGGCCACTGCGCTGCAATTGCACGTGTTGCAAGGCTTGCTCCAGCGCGCGTGCAATCTCTGACAAAGCGGTGAAGCCGACGGTGGCAGAACTGCCCGACAGCGAGTGGGCAAGCGCAACCACTGAGTCCGGGACCGCCCGGTACAGTTCCATGGCCCATTCGCCGGTTTCCGTCAACAGCCGCCTGGACCATTCGTCCGCTTCGTTCAGATAGACGTTGTACAGAGGGATAGGAATCTGCAACGAACCAATCACCCGGTACTGTTCGTCGGCGGCAGCCTCCGCTTCAACCGCTGCCTCCGCTGGCGCCAGGCGCCCGGCCAACGGAGCAGGTTGCTGGTCAACAGCAGGTGCGGCGGCCGGTCCTTGCGCGGCAAGATTGCTGAAATCAAAGTCGTCCAGGCCGAGGGCCGCCGGCTGCTCATTGGCCACTGCAGCCGTCGGCAATTCATCGAAAGTGCGGGTTGCCTCGAATTCAGGATGCGCTGGCTCTTCGTCAGGCAGCTCGAAGATCCGCGTGCTCTGGAATTCGGGCCGGTCCTGCGCATCCTGCAGTGCTGCTGACGTCGACGCTTGCGCGACCCCCATCTCATCGTCCGGCCTTGCAACCGGTTCAAGCTCGAATACCGGTTCTGGCGCCGCCTCAGTTGCCGGCTCCATCAGGGCACCGGCAACCGGCAGCGGCTCAGGAACGGGCTGCGCAACCACCATTGGCAACGGGACGGGTTCAACGATCTGCTGTGCTGGTGCAGCGGGTTCGGCAGGCGCTGTCACGGCGTCTGCCACACCAGCGGCCGCATCGGAAAGTCCCGGAATTTCAAGCGGCACGCGCTGGTTCGACAAGCGCAGCGCATCGGCAGCCTGGCGGAAAGGCTGCGGGCCCCAATGGGCATCATCACCGCCGGCAATATCTTCGACCCAACGGCCGAAACCGGCGATAGCCTGCTCCGACAGGCTGATCAGTCCGGGGCTGGCTGGCTTCTGCTCCGCCAGCCAGGTATTGAGCAGTTGCTCCATCGACCAGGCCGCCTCGCCAAACTGGCTCAGGCCAACCATCCGGGAGCTACCCTTGAGCGTGTGGAACGCGCGCCGCAACACGGTCTGCTCTCCAAGGTCGGAGGGGTCGACGGCCAGGGCATTGGCCGCCGCCATTCCGGTCTGCACGACCTCGCGCGCTTCCTCGAGGAAGATGTCGCGCAATTCCGCATCGTCGTCGTCCAGGGGTGCGGCAGCTGCAGCTTTGGCTTGCGTGGCCGCAGGCACCACAATCGGCGCCGCAACCACAGGTGTCACCGGCATGGGGGGTGGTGCAACTGGCGGTGCAACCTCGGGCAACCGGGCCACTGGCGCGAGCTCCGCGGGCGTGCGCTCCGGACTCAACCCAGGGCTGTCAAACATCACCGGAGGCGGCGCGACCACAGGTGTCTCGGGTGGCGGCAATGGAACAGCAACATCCTCGACCGCCACTTCTTCCGCCACCACCTTCTCGCGACCCATGGTCGGTTTGAACTCTCCAAGCTCCTCGTCGTAGACAAAGAGCTTCTTCGCCAGGGCGCGTTGATAGCTCAGCATGTCAATCAGGAAGCCCATGGCGCCCAGGCTGTTGCCCAGCTTTTCAAAAATGCCTGCGCGAGCGCTGCCGGCATCAACGTCATCCACCAGGATTTTTTCGACGCTGTCGCGCATGCGCAGAGCTGCCAACGAGGCCTGGTCCATCCCCAGCACCGAAAACACGCCGCGCATCTGGGCCAATTGGCTGGGCACCTCGTGCAAGGGCATCTTGTCAGTGGGATTGCGGAAGAACTGGTCCAACGACTTTTCGACATCTCCCAGCGTGGTACGCAACTCGTCCATCACGCTGCCCATGGTCTGGCGGTCACTCACGCGCCGGTACAGGTCCTCGATCCAGGACTCCAGTGCTTCCGGTTGACCGCCCCCCAGCACATGCGCCAGGCGCTGCGCGAGCCGGGCACTGCGCTCTGCCATTTGCGAGTCGGTCGGATCCAGATCCTCGTAGGCTGCCTCCAGATACAGGACTGCCGTTGCCACTTCCATCGACACAGCAGTGCTGGGCGGCTCTCCGCTTTTGGCGGTGACGTCCACCGCGCGCATCAATGCGCGCGCCAGATCACCGCTCTCCGGATGCAGCTTCTGAATCGATTCACCGACCGCGTTGAACTGTTCCAGCCCGAGCTTGAGCCGGTTGGTGTCGCCGCCCGCCAATGCAGACCAGGTTTCAGTGGCTGCAGCAATGCGTTTGCGTGCCTGCGCCAGGGCGGCGGGATCGAAACGCCCAAACTGTGGCGTTTCGTAATCAACCGGACGCAGGCGCGTCATGCCATAGGCGTGGCGCACTGCCGCCAGCACCGGAGCCTGGCTCGCACTCTGCGGAATGGCGTTTGAACAGAAGAACAGGTAGTCCTGTGCCAGGCGGTCGGATACCGTCTGCTCGCCCCGCGCGAGACTGGTGTACTGCACCAGAATGCGGGAGGCCGCGCGCTTGACATAGAGGTCCGGCGTACACAAACCGGTTGCGATGGCTTCAAAGAAGGCCGCGCAGATCTTCCAGAACACCCGCGGCTCCAAGGCGGCCTGGGCGGCAGAGAAACCCACGCACAGTTCCCGCATCGCCGCAGCGGCCTGCGGGTCGCCGGTCTTGACCACCCGCAACACGGCCTGGTCCACCCTGGAGCGAACCGCTACATCGTAGGCCAATGCAGTCGCAACCACTGGCAACTGAACATCCAGCCAGCGCCACTCAATCGGCCACAGATCGGCCGGATGCACCCGGTCACCGCCCACCAGTTCCAGCACGTCACGGTACTGCGGAAACAGGGCCACCGGCGATGCCTTCTTGCCCTTGAGCACACCTTCCAGATACTCGCTGAGTGCAAAGCTGGCGCGCTCGACCTTGTTCGCAGCTTCATCACTGCACAGTTCGGGCCGCAGCACGAATTTCTGCGCCAGCGCTTCCATCGCCCGCAGCAGCTTCGCTGGAGCACCCAAGCCCACCATCTCGAGCGCACCCACGGCCTGGTGCAATTGCTGGCGCGCTATCCGCAGCTGGCTGGCATCAAGTTCGGCCAGGTCCGAACCACGTGCCAGCTCTGCGTCGCGAACAAAGCGCCGTATTGCCTTGGTCGCGCCATCCAACGACTTGCGCAATTCGTCAAGCACCCAGGCCAAGGGGCCCAGGTCATCGACTCCCAGCTCGGTATCAGCCGTTGCTGTCGCGTTCGTTTGCATGGATTCGTGAACTCCTGCCTAGTACAACATGGTCTGACCGGCTTCAGGCGATCTTGAAACGCGAAACGGACTGTCGCAACTCTTCGGCCATGCGGGACAGCTCACGCACCTGTCCCGCCGTGGATTTGGTGCCTTCGCCGGTTTGCTCAGTCACGGCAAAGATGTGCTGGATATTGTCAGCAACCACGTTGGCCAGCCCGGCCTCCCGGAATGCCGCATTGGAGATCTGCTGAATCAACTCCGACAGCCGACGCGACACACGATCGATTTCCGTCAGCGCTGTGCCCGCGTTGTCCGACAGCTTGGCACCCTGCACAACCCCCTGGGTCGAACGCTCCATGGCAGCCACCGCATCCTGCGTGTCGGTCTGGATCGCCTTCACCAGGGCCGAAATCTGCCGGGTCGCATCGGCCGAGCGCTCCGCCAGGCGCTGCACTTCCTCGGCCACCACCGAGAAGCCTCGCCCGGCTTCGCCCGCCGATGCCGCCTGGATCGCCGCATTGAGCGCCAGCACGTTGGTCTGCTCGGTAATGTCAGAAATCAGCTCCGTGATTTCTCCAATTTCCTGCGATGACTCGCCCAGGCGTTTGATCCGCTTGGCCGTATCCTGGATCTGGTCTCGGATGGAGTTCATGCCACCGATCGCGTTTTGCACCGCCTGCAAGCCGGACTCCGCCGCTTCCAGCGACTGTCGGGCAACCGAAGCCGACTCCTGGGCTTGAACCGACACTTCATTGATACGGCCAGCCATTTCCAGCACAGAACGACCAGTCTCCCGGATCTCATGCAACTGCTCGTTCGACGCGGCCAGCAATTCGGTTGACGTGTTGTCCACATCGCTGGTGGTCTGCGCCACCCTTGACACTGTACTTTGAACGTTTGCCACCAGGGAACGCAGTTCCTCAACGGTGTAATTCACGGAGTCAGCAATAGCCCCCGTGATGTCTTCGGTCACCGTCGCCTCCTGGGTCAGATCACCTTCGGCGACCGCCTGAAGCTCGTTCATCAATCGCAAGATGGCAGCCTGGTTTGCATCGTTGACGCGCTTGGCCTCCTGCTCCTGGCGCTCAGCATCCAGCCGCTGGGCTTCCGCCAGCAGCCGCCGGCGCCGGCCATCCTGCAATTGCACGTGGAACAGACCCCATGCACTCAACAGACCCACCAGCGCTGCCAGCAGCAGCAAGGCCGAGGTGGCAGCGCCAACGCCGCCACGGCTTGACAGCTTGCTCTGCAACTCCTCCAGCCCGCGGCGCAAAGACTCGCTCTCGCCAATGATGGCATTCTGGGCTTCGCGCGCGGCGACGATCCCCTGCAGGTTGTCCAGAATGGAGCTCGCCTGGGCACGGGTTTCGTCATACAACTTGATCAACGCCACCAGCTGTTCCCGGGTTGCTGCATCACGCGCAGCGCCCAGGCGCAATTCGCTGCTGCCATCCAGGAGGCCCTGCGCGATTTCCTTGAATGAATTCAAATCCTTGCCCAGCAGAAACACGGCCTCGGCGCTGACACCCTCCACGGTCAACAGCTCATTCGACGACTTGCCAATGCGCTGCGTCAACATGACCAATTGCCCGGAGGCCGAGATCTCGGCCGCTGGCGCATTCTGCTTCAGTTTGAGCGACGAAACTGCTTCCGCAATTACAAGCAGATCGGACGATTGGCGGTTGATAAGGCGCAGGGCCACGCCGACCTGGGTCAATACCTTCTGCTGACCCATCACGGTCTTGGCATTCTTCTCGGCGCGTTGCACCATGGGAGCAATCTTGTCCAGTTCCTCCTGATAATCCGTCCCCAGGGATGCCAGACGCAGATCGTCGTCACCTTCCGTCAGGCCCTTGACAGAACGTGACAGAACGCCAGCGCTCTGCGCCACATCCGGAAATGCCTGCACGACCCCCAGCGCAGCCTGGGAGACCGATTTGGCCAAACGCTGTGACTGCATCAACGACTGGCCAGTGGCACCGAGCTGCTGGGCCGCGCGCTCCGAACGGTTGAGTGCCATCACGGTGACGACCACCAGCACCAGAAGCGCTACCCCAAGCACGACGGACAACACCTTCTGGTGCTGCTCAACGGTACGGCTGCCCAGTACGGGCAACACCACGCGTTCAGACGCGTCAACCGCCGCTGGCGCGGTATCAGCCTCCGGAGCCTTTGCTGCGACCGCGCCGGCTGCAGCGCCCGCATCCAGGCCGCCAGCGCCGGTTTCGGCCAGCATGGGGTCAACACTTGCATCCGGCGTCGCCAGGCTCAAGCGCGGATCCTGCTCCGAGTCTGGCGGCGCCTTGTTGAACAGCTGTTTCAGTTTATCGACGACGGACATGGTGATGCCTTGGGGTTTGACTCAAGCACTGATATTGAGAAACTGCGGCAGGCGCGACAAGGACTGCAGGTTGATCTCCTGCCAAAGTTGACCTGCGGAATCCGTATAGGCGTTGCCGAAATAGGCCGGTGCATCTGGCGCCGGGGCTTCGAAGCCTGAAAAGGCGTCAGGATTGCGCAGACCCGCCAACGCATCAACGAGCAACGCGCAATTGACTTCGAGGCTGGAGTTGAGTGTTACCACACTGGCCTCCGCCAAAGACACCTCGGAGCGGACCATGACCGGCCGGCCCGTGACGAAACTGGCCACATCGGCAACGCCAAAGAGGCCTCCGCGCAGATTGACGACGCCGCGGAACCAAGGCCGGGTATAGGGCACACCCTGCACCGAACCCAAGGGAAATATCTCTCCAGACTGGGCCAAAGGAAAGAGGTAGTTGATGCCACCAGCAACAACCGCCAGCCATGACAGCGTCACGCCCTCGGAGCGGGCCGCCTGCAAGCGCCTGGCCAGGCGCGCGTGGAGTTCTCGTAGGGCTTCGCGGTTCGCCATGGGTCGTGCAAGCGCTAGTTCAATGCCTTGATCTTGGCGATCAGTTCGGCGGCATCAACCGGCTTCGTGACATAGTCCCTGGCGCCTTGGCGCATGCCCCAGACCCGATCCGTCTCCAGGCTCTTGCTGGTGCACATGATGATGGGTATGGCGGTGTATTCCGGCGTCCGGTTGATGGCGCGTGTGAGCTGGAAGCCGTTCTGGCCCGGCATGACAACGTCCATCAGGATCAGATCCGGCTTTTCCTCGGCCAGGCGCCGGAAGACCTCGTCCGCACCTTCCGCCGTTCGCACCGACATTCCGTTCTTCTGCAGCAGATCGGTCAAATACATCAGCTCGGTCTTGGAGTCATCGACGATCAACACCCTCTGGATCGGCATCAGGTTTCTCCTTGCAATGCGATTCCCAACTGTCCGACGGCTCGCAAGAGCTGGTCCTTGGTAAAAGGTTTTGTCAGGTAGTCCTGGGCACCCACCATGCGGCCACGCGCCTTGTCGAAGACTCCATCCTTGGAAGAAAGCATGACGATCGGAACTCCAGAGAATCGCGCGTTGCGCTTGATGATGGCGCAGGTCTGGTAGCCATCAAGCCGGGGCATCAGGATGTCGCAAAAGATGAGGTGTGGTTGGTAGTCGTTGACCTTGGCCAGGGCATCGAAGCCATCTTCAGCCAGCATCACTTCGTGGCCACCCTGCTTCAGGAAGATCTCGGCGCTGCGCCGTATCGTGTTGCTGTCGTCAATCACCAAG
>JANMKM010000194.1:0-1863 GCA_031372035.1 Rhodoferax sp.
GAGGGCACGAACCAGTAGTAGGCGCCGCGCGACAGGGCCTGCGAGACAAAGGCGTCCTGCAACATGTAGCCCCAGGACACGCTGTCGGACGGCCCGAAGCCGAGGAAACTCACGCTGGCCTCGGTGAAGATGGCCCAGCCGATCACGATGGAGCCGTACAAGAAGGAGATCGGCAGCACATTGGGCGCGATATGCGTGAACAGGATACGCAAGTGGCTGGCCCCGCTGACCGTGGCCGCCTCCACGTAGCTGCGCTCGCGCAGGGTCAGCACCTGGCTGCGCACGATGCGCCCGGTGTTGGGCCACAGCAGCAGGGACACACCGATCACCACGTTCCACACATTGGGCTTGAGGAACGCCGCCAGCACGATGATGAAGGGCAGGAACGGGATGGACAGCGCCACGTCGCCGACACGCATCAGCACCGCGTCGACCCAGCCGCCGAAATAACCCGAGAACAGCCCGACCAGGGTGCCCACCACCACCACCGTGATGGCGGCGCTCAAGCCCACCATCAGCGCGCTGCGCGCGCCGAACACGAGTTGGGAAAATACGTCGCGCCCCAGGTTGGTGGTGCCCAGCCAGTACGAACCGCCGGGCTGTTGGTTGGCCGCGATCTTGCCATCGGGCAGGAACAGGATCTCCAGCGGATCGTGGTTGGCCAGCGAGCCGGCGAAGATGGCGACCAGCGCAAACACCAGGTAGATGCTGATACCCGCAAGCGCAAACGGGTCGCTCCCGGTGAGCTGCAGCAGCCGGCGCAGCAGCGAGATGTCGGCGCGCGGGGCGTCAGGCTTTGCGTGCATGCGATACCCGAGGGTCGAGGACGGCATAAAACAGATCGGCCACGAAGTTCATGCTGATCAGCGCAACGGCCACAACCAGAAACGCCCCTTGCGCCAACGGGTAGTCGCTGGCGGACACGGCCTGCACCAGGATTCGCCCCAGGCCGGGCCAGGAAAAAACAATCTCGACCACCACGTTGCCGCCGACAAGCTGGCCCAGGCTCAGCGTGAACGCCGTCGCCACCGGCAACATGGCATTGCGCGCGGCGTGGTGCAGCACGATGCGCCGCGTGCTCAGGCCCTTCATGCGCGCCATGGTCACGTATTCCTCGTGCATCACGTCGAGCATGGTCGAACGCATCAGCAGCAGCGGAAGGCCCTGCAGGTACAGAGCCAGCGTCACCACCGGCAGCACCAGGTGGTGCAGGAAGTCCAGCGAGGTCACGCGCTGCCATTCGTTGGCGTACATGGCGCCCGGGCTTGCCGCGCCACCGGAGGGAAACCAACCGAGGGAAAAGGCGAACACCGACAGGAGGATCATGCCGACCCAGAACTCCGGCGCGGCACGGGTGGCCAGCACCACGGGAATGGCAACGCCTTCGACCAGACTACCGCGCCGCCAGGCCAGGAAGGCACCGGCGACCACGCCGAACAGGTAAGCCAGAACCAGTCCGCTGAAGGTGAGCGCCAGGGTGTTGGGCAACGCCGCCATGACGACGTTCCACACCGGCTCCTTCAGGAAGAACGAGGTGCCGAGTTCACCGCGGCTCAGGTTGCCCAGGTAGATCAGGTACTGCATCCACAACGGCCGGTCGAGCCCGAACTGGGCCTTGATGGATTGTTTGGATTCCTCCGACAGCGCCTCGCTGATATAGGCGGCCATGGGGTCGCCCGGCATCAGCCGGAACATCAGGAACATCAGGGTGACGACCGCCAACAGCACAAAAACGCTGTGCAGCAGCCGCGCGGCTATGAATCGCATCGTGCCTAGGGCCTGTTAACGCTATTGAAGGGCTCACGCCCGAGCCGGGCAAGCCGCAGGGCTAGGCGCGAGTGAGGCCGTGTGCCTGCGGTAAAG
>JANMKM010000198.1:0-3231 GCA_031372035.1 Rhodoferax sp.
TCCCCGTTCTGGCAAATCACGTATTCGCGCTTTCGGCACACCTGGCGCAGCATGGCGTCTTTTATGTCGTTGATGCGTTTGCCGTCAGGCCGGGTGGCCACCCGCAGCGCCACCGGCGACGACTGGAAGATGGCGGCAAACTTGGCCGGC
Source organism: Rhodoferax sp. (assembly GCA_031372035.1). GTDB lineage: Bacteria > Pseudomonadota > Gammaproteobacteria > Burkholderiales > Burkholderiaceae_C > CAISIP01. The sequence continues at coordinate 151 of JANMKM010000198.1, forward strand.
GAGATGCGCAGCGCCTGTTCCGCCAGTTCGCGTTGCAGTGATTCGGTTTGCGCGTCGCGCTGCTGCAGCAGCGCGGCCAGGTTCTGGCGCATCTGCTCCAGCCGCCGTGCCAGATCGCCGAGTTCGTCCAGGCGGATCTGCAGCACTGGTTGCTGCAAGTCGCCCTGGGCCAGGCGGTCGGCGTCGGCGCTCAGCTGGCGCAGCGGGCGCATCATGCGGCGCTCGAACAGCACCAGCAGCAGCAGGAATGACAGCACAAACTGCACCGCCAGCGCGCCGCCCAGCCGCAGAGCCGTCTCGCGGAAGTCCTGCTCGACGCCAGTGGTGCTCATCTCGATCACGAAGTTGCCGATCGGAATGGTCTCCCAGCGGATCAGCCGCTTTTCGCTCAGGATGGTGCCGGTGCGGCGTTGCGGCTGGTCGCTCAGCACCAGAATCTTGCCGCTGTTGTCGCTCACGGTGATGCTCACCACCTCGGGGTTGAGCATTACGGCGGCAACAAAAAACTCGGCCGCCTGGGAGTCAAAGCTCCATAGCGGTGGCGGCAGCGACTGCTCCAGCATGCCGGCGTACTGGCTGAGCAAACCACGCACCCGCTGGTCGAGCCTTTGCCGGTAGCTGTCCCACACCAACATGGGCCCCAGCACCAGGGCCGGCGCCAGGATGCCGACGCCGCTGCCCAGCACGATGGCGCTGCGCAGCGACAAGGCGTTCAGGCTGGGCAGCAGGCGCATGGCTGACGCGGCGGCAGCGCGCAGCGCGGTCCTAGATTTCGATCTTCGAGCCCAACTCCACCACGGAGTTGTTGGGCAGGTTCAGGAAGTCCGCGGCACCGCTGGCGTTGTGGTGCATTTGGGCGAACAGTTTCTCGCGCCACTGCGCCATGCCGCCGCCAATGGTGGGGATGACGGTGTCGCGCGACAGGAAGTAGCTGGTGGTCATGTCGTCCAGAGCACAACCCCGGCCTTTGATCTGCTGCAGGGCCTTGGGCACGTCCGGGTCGTTCTTGAAGCCGTAGTGCAACACCACCTGCCAGCAGTCGTGGCCGAGGGATTCGATCGTCAGGCGCTTGCTCAGGCCGATCCACGGCACCTCGTGGTTGCGCACCGTGACGAACAGGTTGTGCTCGTGCAGCACCTTGTTGTGCTTGAGGTTGTGCAGCAGGGCGTTGGGCACGGAGCCGGGCTCGGCCGTGAGGAACACGGCCGTGCCCTCCACCCGGGCCGGCGGGCTGACGAACACGGCTTCGAGGAAGCTGGGCAGGTCGATGGCGTCTTCACGCAGCTTGTCGTTCAAGATGCGACGGCCGTCCTTCCACGTGACCATCAGGGTGAAGATGCAGCCGCCGATCAGCAGCGGGAACCAGCCGCCCTCGAACAGCTTGAGCAGATTCGAAGCAAAGAAGGCAAAGTCCACCAGGAAGAACCAGCCGGTGGCCGCCAGACACAGCCACAGCGGGTATTTCCAGCCATAACGGATGACATAGAAGGTCAGGATGGTGGTGATCAGCATGTCGGTGCAGACCGCAATGCCGTAGGCCGCGGCCAGCTTGCTCGACGACTGGAACATCACCACCGCCAGCACGATGGTGACGAACAGGCCCCAGTTCACCATGGGAATGTAGATCTGGCCGGTATCGCGTACGCTGGTGTGCAGGATGTTCAGGCGTGGCAGGTAGCCGAGCTGGATCACCTGTTTGGTGACACTGAAGGCGCCGGTTATCAGGGCTTGCGAGGCGATCACCGTGGCCATGGTGGCCAACAGCACCAGCGGTATCAGGGCCCAGTCGGGCGCCATCAGGAAGAAAGGGTTCTTCACGGCACTGGGGTCGCGCAGCAGCAGCGCCCCCTGGCCGAAATAGTTGAGCGTGAGCGCCGGCCACACCACTGCGAACCAGGCCAGACGGATCGGCTTTTTGCCGAAATGGCCCAGGTCGGCATTCAGCGCCTCGGCGCCGGTGACGCACATCACCACCGCGCCCCGGATGATGAAGGTGACGCCCTGGTTGGAGAACCTGAAGATCAGCGCGTAGTGCGGGCTCAGCGCCTTGAGGATCTGCGGGTCATGGACGATGTGGGACACGCCCAGCACGGCGATGGCAATGAACCACAGCAGTGTGATCGGGCCGAAGAACTTGCCGATGCCGGTGGTGCCGCGCTTTTGCACCATAAACAGGCCGAACAGCACCACCAGCGTCAGCGGGACGACAAGGCGCTTGAAGGCCGGCGACACCACCTCCAGCCCCTCCACCGCCGACAGCACCGAGATGGCGGGTGTGATGACGCCGTCGCCATAGAACAGTGCGGTGCCGAAGATGCCGACGATCAGCAGCAATTTGCGCAACCGCGGACTGCCCTTGACGGCCTGCGAGGCCAGCGCCAGCATCGCCACCAGGCCGCCTTCGCCGTTGTTGTCGGCTCGCAGCACCAGCACCACGTACTTGATGGACACGATGACCGTCAGTGTCCAGAAGAAGATCGACAGGATGCCGTAGACGTTGTCCGGGGTGAACGGCACGTGGCCGGAACCGAAGACTTCCTTGACGGCATACAGCACGCTGGTGCCGATGTCGCCGTAAACCACACCGATGGCGCCCAGCGTCAGCGCCCCAAGAGAAGATTTTGTTCTTTGCACTAAAAGGCCCCGGTGCCGGGCTCAGACCGGGCGGGGATCCATGACCAGAAGGTGTGCCATTTTGCGCCCGCCCACGCTTTGCGCAAGCCGATACGGCACTCCCAAATGGTTGCGCCGGGCAATTAGTTGCTGCGCTGCAACCATGGCTGCCGGGCGGCTTGACAAGGGCTCCGGCTCAGTGTGAGGCCGGCTTGGTCCGGGTCAGGCGTAGACCTCGGCTTCGGGGTCGGTGGCTTCCAGCTCGTAGCTGGCAGCCACCATGGCCAGGCGGCCGATAACACCATACATGTAGAACCGGTTCGGCGCACTGGCGCCCGGTTTCATGCCTGGCTGGGGTAAGTGCGTACTCTCGGCAAACGCCAGCGGCACAAAGCTGGAACCTGGGGCGTTCAGGCTTTCGTCGATGCCGCGTTCGGCATGGATACGGTAGAAGCCGCCGACCACGTA
>JANMKM010000207.1:0-1872 GCA_031372035.1 Rhodoferax sp.
GGCGGCTGGCGGCATTTGGCGCCAGGGTGCAATGGGTTTCCAGCCTGCCCGCGCAGCTGCACGGCGTCGTGGTTGGCAATGAGGTGCTCGACGCCATGCCGGTGCGCCTGCTGCACCGCTCTGGCGGCGTGTGGCATGAACGGGGCGTCGCGCTCGCTGCCGGCCTGCAACCAGTCTGGCAGGAACACAGAAGCACGCTGCAGCCACCGCTGGAGGTGCCAGGAGCGCATGACTACCTGAGCGACATCCATCCGCAGGCGGAAGGGTTCATCCGTATGCTGTCCGACCGGGTGGTGCAGGGCGCCGCATTCCTGATCGATTATGGTTTCCCGGAGCGCGAGTACTACCACCCGCAACGCAGCACCGGCACGCTGATGTGCCATCGCGCGCACCGCATGGACAGCGAACCGTTGGCGGACATCGGCGAGAAGGACATCACTGCCCACGTCAACTTCACCGGCCTGGCGCTGGCCGCGCAGGAGGCATCGGCCGTCGGTGCGGCGCACGGTGGCTTCAACCTTCTGGGGTACACCAGCCAGGCACGCTTCCTGATGAATTGCGGCCTCCTGTCGCTGCTCGAGGGCGCGTCGCTACAGGACCGGGCGATGGCGCAAAAACTCCTGATGGAGCATGAAATGGGTGAGCTCTTCAAGGTCATTGCGTTTTGCCGCGGTGCGCCCTGGAACGCCATTGGTTTTGCGCACGGCGATCGTAGCCACACGTTGTAGACCATCACCATGATTCGCTGGATGCTGGTCATCTTTCTCGCGTTGATTTTGATCAGCTGGTTTTCTCCGCTGCTGCAAAAGCTCGGCTTTGGCCGCCTGCCAGGCGACTTCCGCTTTCGCCTGTTCGGGCGCGAGTGGTTTCTGCCAGTGACGACGACGGTGCTGCTCAGCATGGCGGCCAGCCTGATCGCCAAGCTGATCTGACAGGCAGCACCCGTGGCAAACGTGGTCCTGCTGGGCATCGTCTACCTCGCATTCATCAGCCTGGGCCTGCCCGATGGCGTAACAGGTGTGGCCTGGCCGGCAATGCGCATCGGGTTTGGCGAGCCGCTCGAGTCCGCCGGGCTGATCACGCTGGTTGTCACGGGCTTTTCGGCGGTGTCGGGTTTTGCCAGCGGGGCGGTGCTGCAGCGCCTGGGCACCGGGCCGGTGGTCGCGATCAGCGGCCTTCTTACCGGCATGGCCTTGATGGGCTTTGCCTGGGCACCCTCGCTGGTGTGGATTCTGGTATTGGCCGTCCCCTTGGGGCTGGGCTCAGGGTCGGTGGACGCCGGGCTGAACCACTTTGTGGCAAGGCACTATTCAGCCCGGCACATGAACTGGTTGCACGGCTGCTGGGGCGTCGGCGCCAGCATCGGCCCCTTGGTCATGGGCGCAGCACTGGCGCAGCCCGGCGGCTGGGTCGACGGTTACCGGCGTATCGCCAGTGTGCAGCTGATGCTGGCCACGGTGTTCCTGCTGACGCTGGCGCTGTGGAAACGCGCGCCCGCGCCTGCCTCCGGTGCGGCCGCCGACAGCGGCGCGGCGCCAGGGCGCGCCGCTGTGCCAGCCTGGGCCGTCTGGACGGGTCCGGTGCTCTACCTGTTGTATGCCACCGTTGAAATCGGCACCGGCCTGTGGGCCGCCAGCATCCTCGTCGAGCAACGCGGCCTGGCCCCGCGTGACGCCGGGTGGTGGGTATCGTGCTTCTACGCGGCCATCATGACTGGCCGCTTCGCGCTTGGCATGGTGGCTGTGCGCCTGGGCAACCGGCGCCTGGTCCATGCCGGGCTGGCGGTCGCGCTACTGGGGGCCTCGCTTTTTGCGGCCCCCGGTCTGCCGCCGACCCTGACCTTGGTCGGCCTCGTCCTGCTGGGCCTCGGCG
>JANMKM010000226.1:0-8211 GCA_031372035.1 Rhodoferax sp.
GACCGCTGCAATTTCCGCTGCAGCTACTGCATGCCCAAGGAGGTGTTCAACAAGGACTACCCCTACCTGCCGCATGCCGCGCTGCTGAGCTTCGAGGAGATCACCCGCCTGGCGCGGCTGTTCGCCGCCCAGGGCGTGCGCAAGATCCGCCTGACCGGCGGCGAGCCGCTGCTGCGCAAGAACATCGAGGTGCTGATTGAACAGCTCGCGGCCCTGCGCACGCCGGATGGCGCGCCGCTGGACCTGACGCTGACTACCAACGGCTCGCTGCTGGCGCGCAAGGCACGCTCACTCAAGGACGCCGGTCTGCAGCGCGTGACCGTGAGTCTGGACGGCCTGGACGACGCCGTATTCCGGCGCATGAACGATGTTGATTTCCCCGTGGCCGACGTGCTGGCCGGCATTGACGCGGCGCAGGCCGCCGGGCTGGGAGCGGACGGCGGCCTGAAGATCAACATGGTGGTCAAGCGCGGCACCAACGAGCAGGAAATCCTGCCGATGGCGCGGCATTTCCGGGGCAGCGGCATGGTGCTGCGCTTCATCGAATACATGGACGTCGGCGCGACCAACGGCTGGCGCATGGACGAGGTGCTGGCATCCAGCGAGGTGGTGCGGCTGATCCAGCAGCAGTTGCCGCTGCTGGCACTGGAGCCCAGTGCCCCGGGCGAGACCGCGCAGCGCTGGGGCTATGCCGATAGCGCGGGCCGGCACGATGCGGCCGCTGGTGAGATCGGCGTGATCAGCAGCGTCACCCAGGCCTTCTGCGGCGATTGCAACCGCGCCCGGCTCTCCACCGAGGGCAAGCTGTTTCTGTGCCTGTTCGCCTCACAGGGCCACGACCTGCGTGAACTGCTGCGCGGGCCACATGACGACGCGGCCATCAGCGAGCGCATCGGCCGGATCTGGCGCGGGCGCAGCGACCGCTATTCGCAGCTGCGCAGCCAGATGCCCAATGACACTGCGGCAGCGCCGCGCCGGGTCTAAATGAGCTACATCGGTGGATGACTGGAAACCCGATGAACGACTGGGCTCGGCGACAGCTCACCCGCACCCCAGCCCTCTCCCGCATGCGGGAGAGGGGGTCCGCACGCACACGCTCCCTCGGCCTGGTATTCGCGACAGAGCGGCCCACACCTGCCCCCTCCCCCACACGCGGGCGAGGGCGTCCGCACTTCCCCCTCGCCCCCGTACTCGGGGGAGAGGGTTGGGGTGAGGGGGCGACACACGGCGCGTTTGAACATGGTCGCTGACCGGGACTTGAAATGATTGACCCCCAAGACATCACCGGGCTGATACTGGCAGGAGGCCGCGGCTCGCGCATGGGCGGTGTGGACAAGGGCCTGCAGAATTTCAACGGCTTGCCACTGGCGCTGCACAGCCTGCTGCGGCTGCAGCCGCAGGTGGGCCAGGTGATGATCAATGCCAACCGCAACCTCTCGGCCTATGAGTCCTTCGGCGCGCCGGTCTGGCCCGATGTACTGGCGGACTATGCCGGTCCGCTGGCCGGCTTCCTCACCGGGCTGGAGCGCTGCGAAACACCGTATCTGGTGAGTGTGCCCTGCGACACGCCACTGCTGCCACCGGACCTGGTGGCGCGGCTGGCCCAGGCGCTGGACGATGCCAACGCCGAGATTGCCATGGCGGCCGCGCCCGAGGAAGACGGCAGCGTGCGCACCCAGCCGGTGTTCTGCCTGCTGCGGGTGGATCTGCTGGAGAGCCTGGTGCAGTTCACCCACGGCGGCGGGCGCAAGATCGACGCCTGGACCGCGCAGCACCAGACCGTGACCGTGGCCTTCGACCAGAGCGGTGATGACCGCCGCGCCTTCTACAACGCCAACACCCTGGCGGAACTGCACGCCCTGGAGCGCGGTTGAGGCCCGGCTGACCCGCCATGAAGACGATCGAGCAGATTGCGGCGGAGCTGCAGGGCTACGACCCGCAGGCCCTGCGCACCGACGATGTCAACCGCTTCCTCGCCGAGCTGGTGCAGCCCGTCAGCGAAACCGAAACCCTGCCGCTGTTCCAGGCCCTGGACCGGGTGCTGGCGCAGGACGTGGTGTCGCCCATCAATGTGCCGGCGCATGACAACTCGGCCATGGACGGTTTTGCTTTTGATGGCACCCAGCTCGGCACCGCGCCGCTGCATCTGCAGGTGGTGGGCACGGCCCTGGCCGGGCGTGCCTGGCGCGGCACGGTGGCAGCCGGCCAATGCCTGAAGATCATGACCGGCGCCGTGATGCCTGCCGGGCTGGACACTGTGGTGCCGCAGGAGCTGGTGCAGGTGGAAGGCGACACGGTCCGCATCGCGCCGGGCCTGCTGGCGCGTAGCGACAACCGCCGCGCCTGCGGCGAAGACCTGGCGCTGGGACAGGTGGCGCTGAGCCAGGGCGCGCGCATCACGCCGGCAGCGCTGGGCCTGCTGGCCAGCCTGGGCCTGCCAGACGTGCCGGTGGTCCGGCGCCTGCGCGTGGCCTACTTCTCCACCGGCGACGAGATCCTGAGCCTGGGTGAGCCGGCGCGCGAAGGCGCCGTGTACGACAGCAACCGCTACACCGTTTCCGGGCTGTTGCGCCATCTGGGCGTCGAGGTGCTGGACATGGGCGTGGTGCCGGACGCACCCGAAGCGCTGGAGGCCGCGTTCCTGCAGGCCGCAGCCCAGGCCGACGCCATCATCACCAGCGGAGGCGTGAGCGTGGGCGAAGCCGACCTCACCCGCGCCATGATGCGCAAGCTGGGCGATGTGGCCTTTTGGCGCATTGCCATGCGGCCCGGCCGTCCCATGGCGGTGGGCCGCATTCTCAGAGGGAAATCGGCCCTTGAAGCTCATGGAATCAGCATGGAGCGCTCCGAAATGCATAGCGCAACGGAGTCCGGAGCGATCCTGTTCGGGTTGCCTGGAAACCCCGTGGCAGTGATGGTGACCTTCCTCGCGTTCGTCCGTCCGGCGCTGCTGCAGATGATGGGCTGCCGCGCCAGCGCAACACCACTGCTCAAGGCCCACAGCCTGGAGCCCATGCGCAAGAAGCCGGGCCGCACCGAGTACCAGCGCGGCATTGTCAGCACCGCAGCCGACGGCAGCCTGCAGGTGCGCATCACCGGCAACCAGGGCTCGGGCGTGCTCAGCTCCATGGTGCAGGCCAACGGCCTGATCGTGCTGCACCATGCCCAGGGCAGCGTGGCCGTGGGCGAGCTGGTGGACGTGATGATGCTCGACGGCGTGTGCTGAAGGCGGGACCAGCCTGCGCACGAAGCAAGGATCCATTGGCGTAACAGGAAGCAGACATGGGAAAGACCCGGCTGGAAGCCTTCAGCGATGGCGTGATCGCCATCATCATCACCATCATGGTGCTGGAGATGAAGGTGCCGCACGGCACCGACTGGGCCGCCCTGAGCGCGCTCGCTCCGGTGTTCCTGAGCTATGTCCTGAGCTTTGCCAATGTCGGCATCTACTGGAACAACCACCACCACATGCTGCATGCGGTGAAGCACGTGAACGGCGCCATCCTGTGGGCCAACATGCACCTGCTGTTCTGGCTGTCGCTGATGCCCTTCACCACCGGCTGGATGGGCGAGAACCATTTCGCCGCGCTGCCGGTGGCGCTCTACGCCTTTGACCTGCTGATGTGCGCCGTCGCCTACATCGTGCTGCAATCGCAGATCATCCGGCTGCACGGCAATACCTCGGCGCTGGCTCAGGCCGTGGGCCGGGATCGCAAGGGCAAGGTGTCACTGGCGGCGTATGTGGTCTCCATACCGTTGGCGCTGCTGGGCTATCCCTGGGCCGCTGGCGCGCTGCTGATCGCCGTGGCGCTGATCTGGTTCATCCCAGACCGGCGGATCGAGAAGGTGCTGGAGAAGTAGGTCGCTACAGATTGAGTAGCTTTCCGCGCTTTATTTATGCGTCCTGCTGGCCTATTCTTGACGAACTCCGTTCGGCATTTGTAGCGGGATCAGGCCGACGGCGCACTCAGCTCCGCGGCTGTCCCCCGTCGGCCTGCGGCCTCCTCCTCCTTGATGCCGCTGCGCCGAGCACCCCGCCAGCCTGATCCTGCGAACTGTGTTGGCATTTGGTATCACCCAATCGGGGGAAATTGGGCCTTTGGCCGGCGCATGGCATGCGGGGCGTTTCCAGTATGACTATGCCTGTACGAGAATCTGCAAGACACGCGAAAAGCCAAAGCCCGTAACCGACCTTCCATTCGATGCCAAGAGCAAGCCGCAGGTGTTGGTGTCTTGAACGGTCTTTACTCAGGACATTGCGTTAAGCGTCACGGTCTCAACGCCAATGCCTAGCTCTGTCAAACATGCTTCGTCACATTGCCATCCTTGCCTTCTGCTTGATCGTGGATCCCGCGCTGTCGCAGACACAGGCTCCATTAGCGACGACAGTGGGCGGCGCCTCGCTGCTACTCCCCGTTCCTCTGGACTACGTCGAGCCTAGCCAGTCGGCCCCTGTCTTGCGCAGGAATGCAGAAGCGATTACTGCCCCCCGATGCGGTTGCTGGCTGTTTTCGTGGACGATGCGGATCGAAGGGCTGTCGAGTCCGGCGCGGCACCCTCATTCAAGCGCTACTTCATGGCTCAAGTGCTTCGCGGCAAGGAGGCTGATACCTTGACGGGCGCCGCATTCTCCGAGGTCAAAACTCAGTTGACCGGGCTCGATCAGGCTACGTTTGAGCAAGTTGCACCGGACCTTCGAGGACACCTCGGCTCCGCAGCGATGAAGGTGGGGGCCGAGGCTGGCATGAGCGACCTCGCTCTAGATATTGGTATTCCCCGGCAATTGGGCGTCTTCTATGAAACGAACTCTTCCGTCAGCACGCTACTTGTCACCCGAGTTTCGGCATCCACGTCCGGCCGTACTCTCGAACGCGTTGTGGCCCAAGCAACATCAACCGTCCTTCTGAGGGGAAAGGTCGTCTTGTTCGCTGCGTATTCCGAGGTCAACTCGGGGTCAGACTACGAATGGCTGCGTACAGTCAGCCGATCGTGGGTCGAAGCCGCCATCGCCGCCAATCGGCAGTAACGTCCCTCGCAACCGGCCCGGCTACGGCAGGCACCTTCAGCCCGGCCTGCGGCTCATGGTGCATCATTTTCGTCCGGGATACGCACTTAGCTCCTCGGTCCGGCCAACTCGAACTTGGGCTTTGACTCCTCGCTCGCCGAGGAACCCGGGGTGGATGGCGCAGCGAAATAAAGGAGGAGGAGGAGGCTGAAGGCCGACGACGGGGGACATTCGCGGAGCCGTCCACCCCGGCGTCCTCGGGTGAATCAAATGCGGACAACTGCTTGAATCTCTCGATCGTCAAACAAGTGCTACAGGGTCAGTAGCGGTCCGCGCCTTCCGAATGCCGCTTGCGGGCCGAATCCCCGCTTTGAAACCCGCAAAAAAGGGGTCAGAGTCGCATTTCGTACGGCGACAATTCGCTCCGGCAGGACTGCTGTCCTGAATGCGAATCCGACCCCCATTTCGCTGCCTCAGGTTCGCTCGTCCCGCCTCGCCGCGCCCTGCCTCCCTCTCACCGCATGTACAGCACCCGCTCGCTGACAGACATCACCTTGTCATCGGCACCAAAATCCACGTCGAAGTAGACCGTGGGCTCGGCCGGGCCGGAGACGTTGTAGGTCCAGGTCGGGCCCTTGCGGGCACCAAACTGCATGTTGCGGGCCGGCGGTCCGAGCGCCTGCAACACCTCCTGCGTTGTCATTCCAGGGCGAACCAGAGTCTCCTGGCTGCGCTGAATGGTGTAGCCTCCAGCGGCAATGGCGCCGGCCATGCCCAGCAAAAGAGCCAGGACTGCCATGCAGCGTCGCATGAATGCTCCCACGCTCGCTCGCTGCGCGTAGCTCGCTGCCCTCCGGGATGGCGAATTTGCCTTTGGAGCGTCCCGGCGGCGATGATTGTGAAAGAGGCTCATGCCGTTTGACTCCTTGAATTGCGAAGCTTCTTCATTCAGACCCGGCCCAGCGCCAGCTCCACGCCCTTGTTGGCCAGGGCATCGGCACGTTCGTTGCCAGGATGCCCGGCATGGCCCTTGACCCAGCGCCAGTCAATCGTGTGGCCGCCCTGCTGCACGGCGGCGTCGAGCTTCTGCCACAGGTCCACGTTCTTCACCGGCTGCTTCGAGGCCGTCTTCCAGCCCTTGGCCTTCCAGCCCGGCAGCCACTCGGTGATGCCCTTGAGCACATACTGGCTGTCCAGATGCAGAGTCACGGCGCAGGGCCGCTTGAGTGCCGCCAGGGCCTCGATCACGGCCGTCATCTCCATCCGGTTGTTGGTGGTTTCCCGTTCGCCGCCAAACAATTCGCGTTCGATCTCGCCGGCACGCATCAGCACACCCCAGCCACCGGGTCCGGGGTTGCCCTTGCAGGCGCCGTCGGTATAAATCTCAATCTTGCTCAACAAGGCTTCCTCTGGTTTCGCCCGCTGTGACGCGGGCCGTTTCCTCAGCGCGGTTGGCCACCGACACCGGCTTGGCCGTGCGTGGCACTGCGGTCTTCCAGGCTGCACCCAGCAAACGCACGCCGCGCACCCTCTTCACCGCCTGGATGAAGTACACGGAGCCCAGTATCGGCCACCAGCGCTGCCCCACCCGGTCCATCCATTCAAAGCGGCGCAGCCACTGCTCGCTGGCCACTGCCGGCACATAGCAGCCGAAGCGCCCGGTCTCGACCTCGAAGCTCAGCAGGCGCAGCCAGTCGCGCAAGCGCCAGTAGCCGATGAACTCGCCGCCGTCGGGCAGGAACAGCTCACCAAAGCCGAGCCGCCGGTAGAGCCGGGCGCGGCGCTGGCGCATGCCCCACAGGCTCACCGGGTTGAAGCCGCAGATGATCGCCCGCCCTTCCGGCACCAGCACCCGCTCCACCTCGCGCAGCGCAGCATGCGGGTCGGCACCCAGCTCCAGCGCGTGCGGCAGCAACACCAGGTCCAGACTGTTGGCCGGGAACGGCAGCGCCGCATAGTCGGTCACCAACGCGGCACGCACCAGCCGCGGCTCACCGCTGGCGTTGAATACGGTGCTGGTGGCGCTGGCCGGCTCGCTGGTGGCCAGCCAGCGGTGCGGCATACGGTTGGCCTGCAGCCCGTCGAGCTCCGGCAGACCCAATTGCAACGCGTGGTAACCGAAGATGTCAGCCACGGCCGCTTCGAACTGGCGTCGCTCCCAATCCAGCAGATAACGGCCGGGCGGAGTCTGGAACCAGTCTTGCAAACCTATAATTTGACCGCTCATGAACCCGATTGTGCTGCCCCCGCGCCTGACCTGATGAAATTCCACGCCTTCGGCGCCCTGGCGCTGCTGCTGCTCAGTGCCTGCGCCAGCACACCCGGCAACGGCTCCAGCAACTGGGACCAGGACGTACCCCCGCCGCCGAACGTTATCCCGACGCAAACCGCGCGGGCCGCGCCGCAGGCCACTCCCGGGCGGGTGGCGGTCAACACCCCGGTGACCAATGCGCCGCACGTGGCGATCTATCCGCAGGAGCCCCTGGCACCGATCGCACCGGCGCAGGTCGCGGCCCAGGTGGTGGTCAGCATGTCCACGCCGGCCGACCTGTGGGAGCGGATCCGCCGCGGCTACGCCATGCCGAACCTGGAGAGCGACCTGGTGCGCGAGCGCGAGCAGTGGTATGCCACCCGGCCGGACTACCTGCAGCGCATGACCGAGCGTTCGCGCAAATACCTGTTCCACATCGTCGAAGAGTTGGAGCGGCGCAACATGCCGACCGAACTAGCGCTGCTGCCCTTCATCGAGAGCGCCTTCAACCCGCAGGCTGTCTCCAGCGCCAAGGCTGCCGGCATGTGGCAGTTCATTCCGAGCACGGGAAAAAGTTTCGATCTGAAGCAGAACGCCTTCCGCGACGACCGGCGCGATGTACTGGCATCCACCCGCGCCGCGCTGGACTACATGCAAAAGCTGCACGACATGTTTGGCGACTGGCACCTGGCGCTGGCAGCCTACAACTGGGGCGAAGGCAGCGTGGGCCGCGCCATTGCCAAGAACAAGCGCGCCGGGCTGGGTACTTCCTACATGGACCTGAACATGCCGGCCGAAACCCGGCTGTACGTGCCCAAGCTGCAGGCGGTGAAGAACATTGTGTCCGCGCCCAAGAGTTTCAGCTCCAACCTGCCGGCCATCGAGAACCACCCCTATTTCCAGACCGTGACCATCACCCGCGACATCGACGTGGCGATGGCCGCTAAGCTGGCCG
>JANMKM010000240.1:0-2901 GCA_031372035.1 Rhodoferax sp.
GGCTTCGCCGCATTTCACGGCCCAGTCGCGGCGCAGGCTCAAGGCCGCGTCGCTGGGAATGTCGATGTGCAGCTGCTTGCCGACCTGCACCAGGTGGCTCTCAAAGTTGAAGAAGTCGATCACCCGCCCCACCAGCAGACGCTCGAAACCAGGTGTGCGGTCCACCTGCGCAAAGGCCGCCACGTCGGCGTCGCGGGCCTCGAACAGCAACGTGCTGGCAGCCAGCGGCGTGCCGCGCTTCCACAGGCGGATGGTGCGGGCGTAGCCGCTCTTTGTCATGCTGCCGGGGCCGAAGTCGGTGCCCACGGCCAGGCTGTCGGTATCGATCCAGTCGGCCTCGGTCTTTGCCTCGGGCAACTGGAAGCCACCCGAAACAAAGGCCCTGGCGGCGATATCGTATTCACGCACCGCGGCGGCGTCGGCACCACCACGCGACAGATGCACCAGACACCGGTTGTAGGCCGGCGCCAGACAGTCCACCTTGCCCCAGACCCAGTTCTCCTTCTCCGCGCTAGCCAGGGCGTCCAGGTCCAGCAGCGTCTCCCAGACCGGCTCAGCCTTGCGGTATTCGGCCAGCGTGGTGCGGCGCCACAGGCCGCGCTTGTGCTGCGCGTCCTTCCAGAAGTTGTAGAGGTGTGCACCACGACGGGTGACATAGGCAATCTCGTCGCGGTTGTTCAGCACGGCGAGCATCTGGTCCCGGGTCTGGGCAAAGCCGGGAACAGCTTCGAGCACGGCCTGCGACTGCGCATTGCGTTCACGGGCCCACGCCAGCGCCCGTTCACCTTGCACTTCTTCCAGCCACAGGTAAGGGTCAGGTGCGGTCATGGTCTGGGCCGCGGTGTGGACGTGGCTGGCGAGCGCCAGCCCAATGTTTAACAGGGCTCAATTTGTGTTTTATGCGCATTCTGCCACGTGGGCCACCCGTCGGCGAAGGCTGGATGATACCGACCCCGTGTCAAGGCCGAAGGTGCGCAGCCAGAAACGCCAGCACCCGCGCCTCGTAGGCGCCAGGGTCATGGGCGTGCAGGTTCACATGCGCCGCGCTATCCACCAGCCACAGCGCCTTTGGCTCGCGCGCAGCGGCAAACAGGCGCCGGGTCTCGGCGGCAGCTGTGTGCTCATCAGCACTGCCCGAGATGAGCAGCAGCGGTGCGCCCAGCGCAGCCACATAGTCGAGCGGCTGCAGGTGCTCCGGTGCCACACCCAGGCGCAACGGCAACTGCCACAGCAGCAGCGGAGCCATTGCGCCACCCAGAGGCCCCACGCGCATCGCCAGCCGGTTTCGCACCGCCTCCCCAATCGTCGGGTACATCGACTCCAGCACCACGGCCGCAGGTGGTGGTGCACTGTGGGACAGCACCAGGGCCGCCGCGCCCAGCGAAACACCGATCACGCCAACCCTCTCCCCCGGCAACTGCCGCCGCAGCCAGGCCAGCGCCGCACGCACACCCGCGGCTTCCCGCAAGCCGAAGCTGATGGCCGCGCCACTGCTCTCGCCGTGCGCCGGAAGATCAATCAACAGCACGGCGTAGCCCGCGGCATGCAGGAAGCGAGCGCGGCCCAGCATGTCGCGCCGGTCACCGCGCACGCCGTGCAGCAGCAGCACAGCGCCCGCGCCCGGCGTGCCGTGGGTGTACCAGCCGGCGACGCTGCCACCTTGGTCGGTAGGCAGTGTGAGGTTGCGAGCCTGCAGCTCCGGCGGCGCCGCGCCAACCACCCTTGCCGCCGGACGGCTCAGGAAATCGCCGGCGCTCCACAGCAGCAGCAGTGCCAGCGCGGCACCGACCGCCAGGACCACGACGAGCCCCTGCCTGGTCATCGCCTAACACCGATTTTCAAAAGGAGACTGGCCCGGAAGCCGCATAGATACAGCACGGAGCGCTCCTCTGTTTGTAGCGCTTCTGGGGAGTGATGTGACATTCGTGGAACTGACGCTGTCGTGAGATGGTACGCAGCGGAGCACAGTCTGACGGCTTCTTCATGGAGTTCCTCAAATCATCAGCCGGCAGACTGTGCCCCACTGCTGGCGGGAAGTTCTTGGTCCGCTTGATCACGGTTGCCGCTGGGCCTCCAATAAGTACGGCGGCTTGGTTGAGCTTGACTCTGTTCACCACAGAAGATGGGCTCCAGACCACACCAATCTCTGCGGCTCGGGAGCGAGAATCAAGTTTTCCCACAAACTCCATTGGCTGGTTCACGATCCATGTCGCCCACCTCTCTGAACACTTGACTGCTGGATTCCCAAAATCGTCACTTTGCCTGAACCATGTGGTCGAAGGCCTTTCCACAGGCGCCATGCCGACAGCCCTCCATACGCCCAGCTTTTCACCCAGGCTGGCGGACACGTGCACCTCAAAATCCGTAGGGGAATTTCGCACCAGGTCTTGCAAATGCTTTGCGTCCGCGCTTGATACCTTGGCCTTGAGAACTCTCAATACGTCGCTTCGCAATGGAGTCTTGTCTTGACAAACTATTTGACCCACGGCACTGGTGCTGTCGTCCAGTTTGACAAGCAAGATCGAGCCACTTTTCATGGTTGTATATGAACGATCGCGGTTTCGGCGCAGTGTTGCAACGGCTCCAGTACTTCTGAGCAGTCTCATTTCGCACGGCTAGAAGTTGCCAGCCGTACTTCCGCATACAACGAGATTGTCTGACATGTCTTTCAGGGTTGCGGCAGAGTTTGACTTCTTGTTTGCCTCGCGCACCAAGAACATCCCATCAGCCTACACTCACGCCACCAGAGGAGAAACCGGCCGAAAAGCCCATAAACAAAGCACGGGCCGCTACTGAATTCGCAGCGACCCGGCTCAAGGCAAGTGCTGATAATGGCTCAGGGCCGCCATCACCAGCGTCAGGCTGAACAGAGCCAGGACCGTGGACACGGCCACGCTGGCG
>JANMKM010000290.1:0-3339 GCA_031372035.1 Rhodoferax sp.
AGCGCGCTGGCCGGCCTGCAGGGGGACGACGCCGCCGCAGCCGCGCTGCGCCACGGCCTGAAGGGCTGGCAAGCGCTGTTCGAGGCCAACATTGTGGACAGCGACGCGGCGCGCACGCTCATGAGCGAACTGATCGACATGGAAGCCGCGCTGTTTGCCAAGCGCCAGGAGCTCACGCTGCAGCATCTGAACGAGGCCGGCGTGGTTGAGGACGCCACCCTGGGCATGCTGGCCACCAACCTGGGCACCAACCCCGTGGAGGCGGCACGCAAGAGCTCGCACGAAGCGCTGCAGCAGTTGGAGCGCTGGGTGCTGGACAACGGCTTTCTGGAGATCGTGGCCAAGCGCAACGCTTACGCCCGGGCCCAGGGCTTCAGCGACTACTTCGAGTACAAGGTGCGCAAGAACGAGCAGATGGACGGCGACACACTGTTTTCCATCCTCGACGACTTCGAAGTCCGCACCCGCGCCGCGAACGAGCGTGGGCTGCGCGACCTGCAGGGCAGCCATGGCGCCAGTGCCACCGAGGGCTGGAACCTGCGCTATTGCATGAGCGGCGACGTGACGCGCCAGCTCGACCCCTACCTGCCCTTTGCCAAGGGGCTGGAGCGCTGGGTCCGCAGTTTCAAGCACCTGGGCATCCAGTACCGCGGCGCCACCATGCAGCTGGACCTGCTGGAGCGCAAGGGCAAGTTCCAGAACGGCTTTTGCCACGGCCCGATTCCCAGCTTTTATGACCGCAACGGCCAATGGGTGGCCGGGCAGATCAACTTCACGGCCGAGGCCAAACCGGACCAGATAGGCAGCGGCGCCAACGCCATCAAGACCCTGTTCCACGAGGGCGGGCACGCCGCGCACTTTGCCAACGTGACCCAGAACTCCCCCTGCTTCTCGCAGGAATTCGCGCCGACGTCGATGGCCTTTGCCGAGACCCAGTCGATGTTCTGCGACAGCCTGCTGGGCGACGCCGACTGGCTCAAGCGCTACGCCCGCAACAACGCCGGCGAGGCCATTCCCGACAGCCTGATCCGCCAGCGGATTGAAGCCACACAGCCCTTTGCTGCCTACAAGGAACGCACCCTGCTGGTGGTGTCCTGCTTCGAGCGTGCGCTGTACCGCATGGCAGATGCCGAACTGACACCGGACGCGGTGCTGGCCTTGGCGCGTGACTGCGAGCGCCGCATCCTGGGCGCCACGCCGGCACCACGCCCGCTGCTGAGCATTCCGCACCTGCTGAACCAGGAGTCCGCCGCGTCCTACCACGGCTACCTGCTGGCCAACATGGCCGTGTACCAGACCCGCGCCTACTTCGAGCGCACCCACGGCTACCTGACCGACAACCCCGCCATCGGCCCGGCCCTGGCACAGCACTACTGGGCCCGCGGCAACAGCGTGAACCACAACGCCACGCTGGTCAGCCTGACTGGCGAACCCTTCAATGCCCGCTATCTGGCCGATTTCTGCAACCAGACCGTGGAGCAGGCCTGGGAGCAAGCCCAGGCCAAGATGGCCAGCGCCGCCAGCCGCGACTATCCAGCACCGAAAAGAGACAGCCTGGACGCCACCATCCGCATCGTCCACGGAAAGCAGCTGCTGGCCGACAACAGCACGTCCGACGAAGCCATGTGCGCCGACTTCGAGCAGTGGGTGGCGCAGCACTATCCGGGCAGTGTGGCGATGGGGGCGGTGGCTGCGGCGTAGCGCATCTTGTTCGCCTTCGCCTTGACCATGACAGCTGAAGCCTGGACCATGCGATGGCAGTGGCCGGCCTGCATGCTGCTCCTGAGTGCCTGTGGCGGCGGTGGTGGCATGGCCGCACCCGCGGCTACGGCGGCGGCTCCTGTTACAACCTCCCAGGAACTGCAATGCCAGGCCACGGGCTGGGCACGCGAGGTGGTGGCTGCCGCCGGCCTGCAGCGCCTGGTGTTATGGAAAGCCCCGGCCACATGGACCCGCGGCGCCATTGTTGTCATGCATGGCGGCGGCGGCTCGCACACCAACTTCTGTGTGGCCAACGCCGAGCTCATAGCACCGCAAGTGCGCTTCACCGACATGGCGCTGGCACAAGGCTTCGCGGTCTTCTTGCTGGACTCTTCGGACCAGGTCACGGACAACGCCGGGCTCCTCTGCGGCAAGGTCTGGGACGACGAAGTGCGGGGACGCGCGAACCTCGATCTGCCCTTCATCGAGGACCTGCTGCAGCGTGTCATCCATGCCAAGCGCCCTGCCGGCGGCCGTAGCGAAATCTTCATCACCGGGCACTCGTCGGGCGGCTACATGGCGGTGCGGGTGGCCAGCCGTTTTGCTGATCGCGTGACGGCCTTTGTCCCAGTCTCCAGTGGCGACCCCTACGGTTGGTTCCGCGACTGCACCCGGCGCGCCGGCGACCGTGAAAACGTTGCCGGAGCTGGCTTCGACAACGAAACCCGCAACCAGATCATCGAGCCCGGTGCATGTGCGGCCGACAGCTACCCCAACGAAAAACCATGGGACGGCACAACCACCTCCCCCAAACCGGCCTTTCGCCAGTTTCACCACGCGCAGGACGGCATCAACGATCGGTCATGCGTCGCCAAGGTACGCACCCAGTTGCTCGCCCGTGGTTACCCGGAAGACGCACCCTTCATGCTAGACGGCGGAGCGCGCTCCGCCGATGTGCACTACTGGCTCGATGCGTACAACGCGCCAATTCTGGATTTCTTCGCGTCGCGTTTGCGGTGACGGGTCAGGCGCGAACGGGGAAGGACCATCGCTCTGGACTTGTGGCAGTGGTAGCTTGAGAGGGGAATTGGCCCAGGAGGCGCATGGAATAAGCACGGAGCACTACTGAACTTGTAGTGTTTTACTCTCGGGCACCGCGATAGCTGCGTGATGGGTCAAGCGGCCGGCTGCAGGTGCGAAAGAGTTTCGTTGGCAAGTTGGGTACGCGCCCGCTCTAAAAAGGCTCCCGGGTTGGCATCTGCATGGGGCAAGATGCTGTTTCCGGGTTGACCCCGGGCTCCGTACACTATGAATCATGGCCCAAACAACGATCAGCCAGTTTCGCCACCTGATCCGTACCCTGAACTATGTCGTTTCAACCCACGCGGCAGAGGAACTTGACGATGACAACCTTTCCATCCTCGATCTCGAAAACATCAT
Source organism: Rhodoferax sp. (assembly GCA_031372035.1). Taxonomy (GTDB): domain Bacteria; phylum Pseudomonadota; class Gammaproteobacteria; order Burkholderiales; family Burkholderiaceae_C; genus CAISIP01. Next base: position 3,142 of record JANMKM010000290.1, read on the forward strand.
CCTCACGGGGCGGGTCAAAGAACGCCAGCGTGACGCACACACCCGTGAAATCAAGTGCATCATTACCGGCATCACGCTCGACGGGACAGCAGCCGAAGCAGTCGTCAAAATCGGCATCACCGGTCGACTCATTGTCATCACCGCCTACCTCAATTGAACGCCGATGCGCCTACTGTGGGAGCACCTCGATTCATCTAA
>JANMKM010000323.1:0-17742 GCA_031372035.1 Rhodoferax sp.
TCGTGGAAGACTGGTTCACCAAGCCCTATTCGCGTACGGCACTCGCCGATCACCGGGCGTTCTTCGATCATTGGTTGAAGGGAATCGACAACGGCATCATGGACAAGGCTCCAGTGCGCCTGGAGATTCGCAGCGGCAATGGCGCTTCCTATCTCCAGGAGGAAAACGAGTGGCCGATAACCAGGACGACGTATCCCCGGTGGTTCTTCGACGCCACGCCCGCGGACTGGAGCGGCGACGCGTACCGCAACGATTTCCTACGGCTTTCGCCGACACCACCGACGGCGGATCGCCAGGCGGACTATTCGGCTGAGATCCCATTGGAATGGCGCACGGGCATGCCCCCCTGCTTTCTGCCGGTGAAGCCGCCCTCGGTGCTGGAAATCTGGAAGACGGGCATCTCCTTCATCAGCGACCCTGTGCAGGAAGACATGGTGTTCGCGGGCTATGGCAAGGCGAAGCTGTGGGTCTCGTCTACCAGCCAGGACATGGATATATACGTGGGCCTGCGCATCCTCGACGAGGAGGACCGGGAGGTGGACTACGCCGGCCCAATCACGATGGGGATGAACGTCCCCAACTATCCGCTCGCCAAAGGCTGGCTGAAGGTGTCCCACCGCAAGATCGATGAGTCGCGATCAACCCCCTACACGGTCAAGCACACGCACCGCCAAGCCGACTACGCGCCCCTTCAAGGCAACGAAGTGGTGCCGGTTGAAATCGAGATCATTCCCAACACGGCCTTGATCCGCAAGGGCTGGCGGATACGCGTAGACATCCAGCCGTTCGATGGGGTCGACCACGGCCCTCGTCACGCCTATGACGCCACCTACCACGACGGCGCGCGCAACACGATCTACACCGGCCCGGATCGTCCGGGGTTCATCCAGCTGCCGATTGTCCCGGCGCTGCACCCGTAATTACCTTGCAAACAGGAGATCACCATGACTCTCGAAGAATTAAGCGCCCGCACCGAAATCCATGACGTTCTGCTGCGGTATTGCCGCGGCCTCGATCGAGTCGACATGTCATTGGTCAGTGGCGCTTTTCACAAGGATGCGGATATCCAGTTTCCGGCAAGCCTTCACCAGGGCTCGGGCGATGGCTTCGTCAAATTCCTGGCCGCCGAGATGCCGCGGTTCGTGCGCACCATGCACTTTCTCGGCAACAGCCTGATCGAGTTCGATGGGCCGGATATCGCCTATGTGGAGACCTATCTCCAGGCGGATCACCAAGGTTCTGAGCTTCACCACTGGAAGAACGAAACCGTCAAGCTCTGGGCTCGATATTTCGATCGCTTCGAGCGTCGCGATGGGGTCTGGTTGATTGCCCAAAGGCGACTCTTGGTCGACTGGATGTATCGCTACCCCGCAACGGGCTGGTTCGACGACCACCCTGATGCGTCAGTGTCGCATCGCGGGAAGGGCACCGATCCGGTCCTGCGAAAGGTGGCGGGCTTCCACGGTAAGCCCACTGGCGTGTGACTAAGCGAGCATTGCAGCCTAAGGATGGTCTGCATGACACGCCGCAGGGGTCTGCTCACTTGAGCTTTCGCTGACGGCGACGCGCGATGATGTGAAACGCAGACGGCCGCGCGACCGGCCAACTACATGTCAAGGGCGTTAGGTCAGGGGTCCGCACAGAACAGCCCGTCAGGATCAAACTCGGGCAGCCGCGCGGGTCAAGCCCGAGCCTCGCGCCAGGCCTGTTGCACCTGTGGACCACACAAGTCCCACTCCGCCTTACGCAGTACTTGCTGGCAGTCGAAGACCACCAAGGGTTGCCCGGGCGTTCAGTGACGCCGCCATCGACGACAGCAGATCGGCGCGCCAGTTCGAGGTCGGCAGGTCGTCACCAATCAAGTACCCGGCTATGGCACAGCAGTATTTGTCATTTCCCATGTCGTGAATAGCTGCATACATTACATGCACCTCTTGGCGAATACGACTTCATCAACGAATTCGTGAATGCATGCCGCCACTATTCGTACAACCTACAAAGGGAAAACCATGATCAATCGCTTGTTCCACGTATGCATCACCGTTGCCGACATCGAGGCAGCACTTCAGTTCTATTGCGGTGTCCTTGAACTCAAATCGATCGGCGCGCTGAGAAACGAGAGAGCCCCAGGCGCCATACTCGGTTTCCCGGGACAGACGATCGAAATTCACGCCGACCACCTGGTTGGCAAGAACGCCGAAAACGCCACGGTCATCGACCTCATCGAGTTCGTTTCCCCCAAGACCGTCGTGACCCCAGGTTCTTCCGCCCCGCTGAACCATGCGGGCATCAACCGCATGGCCTTTGACGTGGACAGCACCGACGCTATTTACGAAAGACTGAAGCAGCGCGGCGACATTGTTTTTCTGTGCGAACCCCAGGTGGTCATCGCCCCGACCGGCGGTAAATTCAAGATCCTGACCTTCAAGGATCCTTTCGGCAACGTGCTGGAAGTGATCGAATACATGAAGGCATAACCTGGAGTATCGTCAATGAGCGTGCTGCAAGACAAATCCGAAATCATCGACGTCATCAATCTCTACGGCGTCGCGCTCGATGCGCATGCCTGGGATTTGCTGGACGACATTTTCACCACCGATGCGCATGCCGATTTCGGGCCCGCAGGCGCGGTGTGGAAGTCTGTCGCTGCCCTCAAGTTCGCGTTCAAGGACTTTCACGAAACGCTGACCAACCACATGCACACGATGACGGGTTCCTGCGTGCACGTCGATGGCGACAAGGCCAATGCATTGACCTACGGCGACTGGCTGCTCTCGCGCGATTCGGCCGTTGGCGGCCCGGACTGGGTCGGCCGTGGCTGGTATGACGATGAACTGGTCCGCACTGCCAAGGGCTGGCGCATCAGCAGCCGTGTATGCAGGCTCATCTCGTGGACAGGCAACCCCCTCGTCCCCGAGCCCGCTTACGAGCAGCGCCCGGTGATGACAACGCATACGCTGCGCAGCCATCGCGAAGCCGGGAATATCAGGTTCTTCAAGGCGATTGCCAAGAAGGCGGGACGTTGACCATGGCCGGCAAACCATTGATCTGGATGGTGGGCATCCAGTGTAGGGCTGAAGATGAGGCCAAGTTCAACACGTGGTACGACGACATCCATGTACCGATGTTGTTGAAGGGCGATTTCGTCAAGAAAGTGACCCGCTTCCAGCTGGCCGCCGAGACGTATCACGTCGGACCGACGACCGAGGTATGTCCCAAGTATCTGACGATCTATGAATTCGAGAACCAGGATCGGTTCGATGCATGGATGAACAGCCCCGCGCGTTCTGAAGCCGGGGACGACAAGACGAAGACCTGGTCGGAAAACCCGTACGAAGTCAAATGGGCGACCCGGTATGACCTGGTCAATGCCTGGAACTGAAACTCAAGGCGAACGGAATTTCTATGACCGCCCTCATCAAAAAACTCCTGCACGTCTGCATCACGGTGCCGAATCTCGATGAAGCCCTCACGTTTTACCGCGACGTGCTCGGATTTGTCTCGACCTTCCAGACGAGGACCGACCAGGCGGACGGCTTGCTTCTGGGCTTCGCGCAAGAGGAAATCGGGCTCTATGCGCACCACATCCTCACGGCGGGCGCCGACCCGAAGAGTGCCACCGAGATCAACTTGATCGAGTACACGAATCCGAAAACCCTCGTTGGCGAGGGCCCCTACAGCACGATGAACCATGTGGGGATCACACGCCTGGCGCTTCTCGTGGAAAACACCCGCGACGCCTACGAGAAGATCCGCGCTCATGCGGGTGTGAAAATCGTTGCCGAACCCAAGGACATCGTGATCCGAAAGCCTGACGCGAGCTTCACGATGACCTGGTTCAGCTTCACGGACCCTTACGGCGTATTCATCGCCATCACGGAACCTCCAAAACCATAAATCAGGGTTCTGTCCAGTTCAACGGAGCCGAGGAGACAAAAAAATGAAGATCGATGTGCTGGTCGATGTGAAGCCGACCATTGGCGAAGGCCCATTGTGGGACGTGCAGGAGCAGCGCCTGTACTGGATCGACGTTGCCGGATGCCGCGTCTTTCGCTGCACCGCTGACGGACGAGAGCTTCGTGCGTGGGACATGCCACAGGAGATCGGCTCGTTGGCGCTTCGCCGCGGCGGCGGCGCCGTCGTGTCGCTGGCCAATGGGTTTCACTTTCTCGACTTCAAGACGGGCGACACGGACCTGATCGCGAACCCTGCGTCCGACAAGCCCCATACCCGTTTGAACGACGGCAAGGTGGATGCGCGTGGGCGCTTCATCGTCGGCAGCATGGACACCCGGCAACCCGGCGGTACGGACGGCGCGCTGTTTCGACTCGACCCCGACTTGTCGGTGCACCATCTGGGCGGGGGATTCATGATCTCCAACGGGCCGTGCTGGAGTCCCGATGGTTCGACCTTCTATTTCTCCGACTCCTTCTCCGGAGAGATCTGGGCGTACGACTACGACCTCGAGACGGGCGCCATCGCCAACCGGCGCACCTTCACCAAGGCCGGCATCGCGCCCGGGATGGCAAACGACGGATCGACGGTCGACGCCGAAGGCTTTCTCTGGAATGCCCAGGTCTTCGCGGGCAAGTTGGCGCGGTATGCGCCCGACGGCAGTCTGGATCGCGTCATTGAGATGCCGGTCAAGAAGCCCACGAGCGTCATGTTTGGGGGCCCCGACCTGGACATTCTCTATGTCACGTCCATGACCAAGCCGCCCGCGCCCCATCTCCCGGGTGACGGCGTGTTGCGCGGAAGCCTCTTCGCGATCCATGGCCTTGGCATCAAGGGCTTGCCCGAACCCCGCTTTGGTGGCTGACACAACACCATCTCTTTGGGGGAAAACCTTGCGATCACATAAAGATCGTGTTGCGGTTGTTTCAGGTGCCGCGAAGGGCATTGGGATGGAACTGGCGGTTCAACTCGCGCAGCGTGGCGCGCCGCTGGCGCTGCTCGACATCGCCGACCTTGCAGATACCTGCGCCTTAGTTGAACAGGCAGGAGGCAAGGCCATTGCAATCCGTTGCGACGTAAGTAAGGAGGAAGACTGGAATGCTGCCGGGGAGGCCGTCAGGAAGGAATATGACCGCTGCGACATCCTGGTCAACAACGCCGGCATCTACCCCAATGTGCACATTGACGATCTGGATTTCAAAACCTGGCGTCGGACTTTCGAAATCAACCTGGACAGCCTATTCCTGAGCGCGAAGGTATTCGTGCCGATGATGCGCAAGAACAAATGGGGGCGTATCGTCAATCTCTCGTCGACGTCCATCGTCACCAACGCCACCGGCGTCAGCCACTACATGGCAACCAAGATGGGGATCATTGGATTCACGCGAGGGCTTGCCAACGATCTGGGCAAGGATTTCATTACCGTCAATGCCGTCGCACCTGCACTGACCGCGACACCTGGCACCAGCCATTTGCCCGACGCGATACGCAATGGCATCGTGAATCAACAAGCCTTCAAGAGAATGGCTGTACCGCACGATATCGTCGGACCGATCTTGTTTCTGACGAGCGACGATGCGCAGTTCATGACCGGTCAATTGCTGGCCGTCGACGGCGGCATGATGAAAGTCGGTTAGGACCTGGCCGGTCGGTTGAACATGCTGTGGCCCGGCCAGGATTTGGAAGCCACCATCTCATGGATGACCTCCTGCACCAGTGCAAAGACGGCGCTGCTGGCAGGCGTCGAAGGCCGCGTGACGTTGGTCGCGCAGACCAGGCGGTCCGACATCAGGTCGCTCGCGATTCGTGAAGCCTGCAGCTTGCCTGCTGCGATCTCCTCGGCGACCGAAACCAGCGGAAGAATGGTGCTGCCGATTCCCGCTTCCGTCGCTTTCTTGACGCTCGACAGCGAATCGATCTCGGCCACCACGTCGAGTGCCAGACCCAGCGGCGCATAGGCGCCTTCGATGATCCGCCTCAAGCCATGCCCGCTGCTCGGCAAGACCAGGGGCCACTGGGCGACCCGTTGGAGAGAAAGCTTCTTGGGAAGTGCAGTCGCGCTCGCGCTGGTCACAAAGACCAATTGCTCATCGAGCAGTTCGCGTTTGGTCAGGCCGCTCTCGGGCTTGTCGCCGAACAGTATCGCGACATCCAGGCGTCCGGACTGGAGCCATTCCTTCAGGAAGTCGCTATAGGCTTCGACGATTTTTAGGCGGACTTGGGGCAACCGCTCGCGGCAGGCAAGAAGGATGGGCAGAGTCGCACCGGGCGCCACGGTGGCGGGTAGCCCGATCGCCACATTACCGCTTGGTACGGATCCCGCTTCGCGCACGGCCAGCGAGGCGCGCTCCACATCTGCCAGCACGAGCCTTGCGTGCTCGAGGAAGGTCTTACCCGCCGAGGTCAGGGTCACGCCCTTGCTGGAGCGTAGCAACAGGCGTACGCCGAGTTCGTCTTCGAGCGCGGACATCTGCTGCCCCAGCGCCGGCTGCGCTATGTGAAGGCGCGCGGAAGCCTTGAGAAAACTGCCAGCCTCGCAGACACCGAGAAAGTAACGAAGTTGTCGGAGTTCCATGGGTAGCTATTTGACGTCTAGCGGATAGGTTCAAACAGTATTTCACAAATAGCGCTCAAGCTTCCACAATCGGCGCTGAAGTAGCAAATATTCAGTGAAATTCCGGAGACAAACGGCGCCATGAACACCAATAGCAACACACAGATCGAATCAACCACCACGTACGGCGCCCGGAACGGTGTGCGCAATGGGGCTGAGTACATTGCATCCCTGCGGGACGGCCGTTCCGTCTGGATTGACGGAGAGCGCATCAAGGATGTGACGGTGGACCGCCGCTTCCGTGGGGCGATCCAATCCATCGCCGATCTTTACGACATGCAGTGCGAGCCCGCCCTGTCGGACAAGATGACTTTCGGGTCACCGTCATCAGGGGTGCGCGTGGGCCTGTCCTTCATACAGCCGCGCTCCGCCGACGACCTGCGCCGCCGACGCGACATGATGAAAGCCTGGATGGACAGGGTGGGGGGCATGATGGGCCGCACCCCCGACTTCCTGAACGTGATGGTCAGTGCCCATGCATCGGCACATGAACTGTTTGCGGTCGGCGGCGAAAAGTTCGGGCGGAACATCGTCAACTACCACGAGTTCATCCGGGAAAACGACCTCGCGCTGACCCACTCGCTGGTGTCGCCGGACATCGACAAGCGCAAGCAGATGTTCGAGCAACCCGGCGACATGGTGATGCGGGTCGTTCGAGAGTCCGATGCAGGAATCTACGTTTCGGGCGCGCGTTCGGTCGCCACCTTAGGCCCGCTGGCCAATGAAGTTCTCATCATGCCTGCGGCAGCGAAATTTCCGCTGGTGGATGACGCCGAGGCCTATGCGGTCGGCTTTGCCGCCCGCATGGACACGCCCGGCATGAAGTTGATCTGCCGGCCTTCACGTCCTACGAAGGGCCACTTCGCCAATGACCCGCTCTCTGCCCGGATGGACGAGATGGACGCCGTGATCTGGTTCGACAACGCGTTCATTCCATGGGAGCGCGTTTTCATGTACCGCAGCATCAAGGCGGTGGAGTCGGCGATGAAGTCGCCCTCCGGCCCGCATGGCTCGCACCAGTCTGCGACTCGCTCCCTGGCGAAGATGGAATTCCTGCTGGGGATCGCCTACAACCTGGCGGACGTGAACCACAGCAGGTTTCCTCAGGTGATGGGCATGCTGTCGGAACTGGTGGCTTTCGTCGAGATCCTGCGCGGCATGGTCCGCGTTGCCGAAATCGATTGCGTTCCGGGGCCCGGCGGCACTGTCGTGCCCTATGAGCAGCCGCTCAATGTGGTGCGTGCGCAATACCCGGCGATGCACTCGCGAGCGCTGGAAATCCTGCAGTTCCTGGCCGCCGGCAACGTGGTCGTGGCGCCCACGATGGAGGACCTGCACAGCGAATCCGGCCCGGCCATCGAACGCTACTGCGCCGGGGCCGACATCCCGGCTGAACGCAAGATGCAACTGATGCGACTTGCCTGGGATGCATCCTGCTCTTCGTTCGCCGGGCGGCAGAACCTCTACGAAAAATTCTTCTCGGGTGATCCGTGGCGCAACGCACAGATTCGGGCTGAGCGCTATCCGAGCGCCCGCGAAGCACAGGACCGTGTCTGGGCTTTCCTCGATCGCAATAGCGAATGGGAAGAGCGCATCAACGGCGGCATCTCGCAGGCTGCCTGACGAAGACCGACATGGCTCGCATTCCTTTTCCAACACAAGCGGATGAGCCAGAGGCATTCGCGCTGATTCATGCCAAGCGCGGTCACGCTCCGAACGCCGAGATCTTCAGGGCAATTGCCACTTGCCCGGAAATCCTCGAAGCCTTCATTCCCATGGCCGATGCTGTTCGCGAGGGCTGCGGCATCGATCCCAAACTGCGCGAGATGGCCATCGTGATGACCTGCCAGACGATGGGCACCAGCTACGAGCACGACCCGCATTGGAATCGGGCCATTAAGGAGGGCGTGCCGAAGGAAAAGATGCTGGCGCTTTGGGATTTCGAAAAGAGCGATCTTTTCTCCGATCTCGAAAAGGCCGTCCTTCGCCTGGCAAGGGATGCCACGCGCGCGCCGGCGCAGGTGAGCCCTGAGGTTTGGGATGCCGTTCACCGCGAACTTGGCAGTCAGCAAAGCGTCGCGCTTCTGTTCAGCATCGGTTGGTACAACTTGACCGGTCGGCTGACTGGTCCTCTCGACCTTGGCGATCCCGCCACGTTCGTTCGACTCTAGACAGACACAAGGAAACCTGCCATGCCGCTGCCCAAACCCGTCTACTACCCGCCCTTCAACATCACGCGGACAAGCCACGTCATCCTGACCTCGCGCGACCTGGAGGCAAGCCGGGAGTTTTACGAACGCGTCGTGGGGTTGGTCTTGAGCGACCGCGATGCCGACACCCTCTACTTTCGCGGACTGGAAGAGGTGTGCCACCACAGCCTGGTGATCAAACGCCGTGACGCGACGGAATGTGAAGCCATCGGCATGCGGGTCCTGACGGAGGAAGAACTGGAAAAGGCCGCACACTTCTTCAAGGGAAAAGGCCTGCCTGCGAGTTGGATTGAGGTGCCGCACCAGGGCCGAACGCTCAGCGTGCGCGACCCTGCTGGCACGCCGGTGCACTTCTGCGCCACGATGACGACGAAACCCCGTCTGTACACAGAGTTCGAACTGTTCAAGGGCGGCGCCGCCATGCGGTTCGACCATTACCAGGTGCCCGTGACAGACGTGCAGGCCCAGACCGACTTCTATGCAGAAATGGGTTTTCGCATTTCGGAGTACATGGCGCTCGATGAGAAACTGATCGCAACCTTCATGTTCCGCAAGCCTGGCACGCAAGACATCGTCTTCCTGGAAAATCCCGGCCCGCGTTTGCATCATTTCGCCTACACGGTTGCCGATGCACACAGTATCCTGCGCGCTTGCGACATCGCAGGCAGCATGGGTTACGGTGACGCGGTGGAGCGTGGGCCCGGCCGGCATGGGCCGTGCGGTGTGCTGTTCGTCTACCTTCGGGATCCCGATGGCCATCGGGTCGAGTTGTTCTGTGATCACTATCAGCTTATCGATATCGAGGTGGAGCCTGTTGGCTGGGACGTGCGCAAGCCCGGCCTGTCAATACGCTGGGGTTTGCCGCCCCAGGAATGCTGGTTCACCGAGGCGACCCATTTCACCGGCGTTCCGGTCGCGGAACTGGAAGGCAAGCGCGGCCCGCTGATGTCGCTCGAGCGCTACCTCGCGGAAAAGGCACTCGCCAAGGCTGGTTCTTGAGGGCTTCGAGATGACATCACAGACATCGAACAGCACCGAGCTGAGCAGCGCCGCTGTCAAGCCTGGCGCAAACGCCAACGGCCGCGCGTTGCGCGACGCGTTCGGCTCTTTCGCCACCGGCGTGACGATTGTCACCACGACTGCGCCGTCTGGCGCGGACATCGGTTTGACGGCGAACAGCTTCTCCTCGGTGTCGCTTGATCCGCCCATGGTTCTCTGGAGCCTTGCGCGAACATCCATGAGCATTGAAGCTTTCCGCAGCAGCGCGTATTTCGCGGTGCATATCCTCTCTGCCGATCAGGAAACGCTGTCGACGCAGTTTGCAAGCAAAGGCATTGACCGATTTGGCGGTCTTGCACTCGAACGCGGGCCTGACGGTATTCCGATGCTGCCGGACTGCATGGCCCGCTTCGCCTGCAAACTGGCTTACCAGTACGAGGGCGGCGATCACGTCATCTTCGTCGGAGAAATTGTCGATTTCAGCCACTCCGCTCGCAAGCCGCTGGTCTTTCACGGCGGGCGATATGGCATGTTGCTTCCCAAGCAGATCGCGGCAGCGGTGGAGCGGGCAGATGCGCTCAGCAATCTGTCATCAGATGATTTGCTCTACCAAGTCTCCAACGCTTACTTGCGGACACGGCAGGCCGTTGTCGAAAAGCTTGCAAGCGACGGCTGGACGGCTGAGGAATACGCCGTGCTCAGCATCGTTGGCAGGGAGGACGGTCTGTGCGTGCCCGAGATCGTGGCGCGCAGTGAGAAATTCCGCGGCCAAGCGATTTCCGGTGCGATCGTCCAGAAGCTCATTGCGCGTGGGTTGCTCCGCGAGGACGATTCCACGGATGGCCAGGCAAAGGTCAGGCTGACCCGCGAGGGCCGCCTTTCTGTCATGGAACTTGTCGCGATACGGAAGTCGAGCGAGGCCGATGTCCAAGGCAGTTTGGACCCGAGCGAAGTGCAACTTCTGAAGCATCTCCTGTCGCGGCTCGGAAATTCAGCTGCCGTGGTGACATCACCATGAGCGTCCAACCGCGAAGCATCACTGTTTCTTGGTGTTATTGAAATTTCTTGAGACGCAATAATGAAACGACGATCACTTGCCTTTCTGGCCGCGGGCATTGGCCTCGGTCTGGCCGCACCGCTGTGCTGGGCGCAGACCTTCCCGACGCAGCCAGTGCGCATCATTTCCCCATTTTCCGCAGGTAGCGGGCCCGATGCATTGACCCGGATCGTCGCGGAGAAGCTGTCCGCCATCTGGAAGCAGCCCGTCGTGGTTGATCCTCGGCCAGGCGGCAGTGGTTTCCTGGCTGCCACGGCCGCGAAACAGGCGGCGCCAACAGGACACGACCTTTTTCTGGCTGATGTGGGTCATCTTGCCATCAGCCCCTCCTTGTTCAAAAAGCTGCCTTATGACCCGAAGATCGACTTCGTCCCCGTAGGCGGCATGTTCCGCACCTCGTTCTTCATCATGGTGGGTGCCAACAGCCCGATTCGCACGGTGAAGGACCTGATTGCCGCCGCCGCCACGCCGGACAAGGTCACCTATGGTTCTACCGCGGTCGGCAGCCCGCCGCACCTGGGCGCTGCACAGCTTGCAGCAGTCAGCGGAATGCGGATGATCCACGTGGCCTACAAGGAGGTCTCGCAGCTCAACATTGCCGTGTCCAACGGCGAGATTGACTGGACAATGAGCACCTTGGCCACCGCCGGCCCACTGCTCAGGGCCGGCAAGGTCCGTTTCATTGCCATAGCGGATGAAACTCGGTCAGCCAGTTTGCCCAATGTTCCGACAGTGGAAGAGTCGGGTGGCCCCAAAGGCGTCCAGGCGCGCAGCTGGGTTGCGTTGATGGCACCCAAGGGCACGCCCGCGGCCGTGGTCAACACCTTGAACCAGAGCCTGAACGATGTGCTCAGGCAGTCCGAAGTTGTCGAGAAGTTCGAGGCCGTCGGCTTTGTTCCCTATCCGATGGCGCCTTCCGCGCTTGCCAGCCTGATCGACAGCGACACGGTGGCCTATGCGGCCATTGTCAAGCGCACAGGCGCCACCGCGGACTGAACCGCCTTGCTGGAAAAACCCGACGCATGAAAGTCGCGCGCTACCAATCTGCCGCCGGTCCGGAGCGGCTCGGCATCGTCACCTCCTCGGCGGGCCTTGAGATGCTGGTCGATGTCGCGAAGGCCGCCGCCGCGCGCGGTGGCCCCGCCACACCGGCGTCCGTGATGTGCCTGATCCAAGGTGGCACACCGGCGATGGAGGCTTCGCGCGAGCTGTTGATGTGGGCCGCGCATCGCCAGGACCCCGCCTGGGTCGATGATCCGAGTGACGTGCAGTGGCTCACCCCGGTGCCGCCCAAGTCCATGATCAGCGCCGGCCGCAACTTTGGGCGGCACAAGTTGGAGTCGATGAAGGGCAATCCAGCCGGCGCCAGTAAGATGCACTGCGACTTTCCCTCCGGGTTCATCAAGCTCGGACGCACGCTGGTCCCGCACTAGTGCCATGTGACGCGACCCAAGGATGTGCTCGATTTCGACTACGAAGCCGAGATCGTGCTGGTACTCGGCAAGGCAATCGATGCGGACAGCGACATTGACCCGGCCAGCGCCATATTCGGCTACACCATATTCAACGACCTGTCAGCCCGTGAGTGGCAGATCCGCGAGATGCACAACAGCATGATCATGTTGGGGAAGAACTTCCCCGGCTTTGGCCCGCTTGGCCCTTACATCCTCACGGCAGACGAAGTCCCGGACCCCAAGGGCCTGGTCCTTTGGCTCAAGGTCAATGGAGAGTTGCGCCAGCACTCCGATTGTCGTGACTTGATCTTCGGCTTTGAGGAGCTGGTGGCGTTCTGGTCGCGGTTCGGCCTGGTCGCCGGCGACATGATCAGCACGGGCACGCCGGAAGGTGTGGCCTTGCACCACAAGCCAGATCCACGTACGTGGTACCTCAAGCCCGGCGACCGGGTGGAAGCGGGGGTGGATGGCATCGGTGTTCTGGAGACATTCATCGTGTAGACGATGCAAATTCAGTTGTTCGTGACGGGCCGCGGCGCTAGCCGGTCAGAGCAGCACACTGATGCCGGTTCTTGCGCGAGACGCCGCGCTAACCTTCCTCGATAACCTTAGTGAGTGTTATATGAAGCTGTATTTTCTACCCGGTGCCTGTTCGATTGGAATACACGCCCTGCTTGTCGAGATCGGCCAGCCCTTCGAGCTCGAGAAGGCAGCTCGTGCGGGAACGCCCGAGTTCGAAACCTACAAGCGGATCAATCCCAAGGGAAAAGTACCTGCACTGCTCAGGGATGACGGATCACTCCTGACCGAGTTCCCGGTGATCGCGCTCTATATCGCCCGCACCAATCCCGACAGGGGGTTGATCCCGACAGATGTTGAAGGCGAGATTCGAGTGCTGGAAATGACCGAATACCTTGTGTCTACCGTGCACATGCAAGGCTACACGCGGGCTCGCCGGCCCGAAAAGTTCTCGCCGAGCGAATCAGACCACGCGGCAGTCAAGGCGTTCGGTCTCGGTATATTCCAGGCCGGGCTTGATCGGGCAGAACGCCAGATCAACGGCAAGGACTGGCTGTTCGAGAAATTGACCATCGCGGACTTCGCACTCTTCTATCTCGAGCACTGGTCCGCCGTCAACGGAATCGGGTCGTTGGGCAACAACTGCCAGGCGCACCACGACCGGTTGTGGTCGAAAGTCGAAATTCGGCGCGCCATCGAGTCGGAAACCAAATCGTCATCCTGACTAAAACCGATGAGCGACCTTTTCATTCAACATCATCTCGACCTATCGGCCGGGCTGGACAGCGACCCGCAAGAGAGCACTGAATGGCGCGATTCCTTGCGCGCAGTGCTTCATGCGGCCGGCCCGGCGCGTGTCCGCGAATTGATGGACATGTTGTCGGCGCTGGCGCGAGATCCTTCCGTTGCTTGGCAGCCGGCGCGCGGGACACCCTACGTCAACTCGATTTCCCCTTCGCAGCAACCTGAGTTTCCAGGCGATCTCGCGATAGAAGAACGGCTGGCCTCGCTGATGCGTTGGAATGCGCTGGCGATGGTCGTGCGCGCCAACCAGGCGTACGGCGAACTGGGTGGCCACATCGCCAGCTATGCAAGCGCGGCGGACCTCTTCGAAGTCGGCTTCAACCACTTCTTCCGTGCCGGCGACCAGGCCGATCTGGTGTTTTTCCAGCCGCACTCGGCACCGGGCGTCTATGCTCGCGCCTTCCTCGAAGGCCGTCTGAACGAATCTGACGTCGCGCACTATCGGCAAGAAATCGGTGCGCGCGCCACCGGTGCGCGCGGGTTGTCGAGCTATCCGCATCCCTGGCTGATGCCCGACTTCTGGCAGTTCCCCACCGGCTCGATGGGCCTTGGCCCGATCAGCTCGATCTACCACGCGCGCTTCATGCACTACCTGCAGCACCGTGGCTTGCTGGACACCAAGGCGCGCCGCGTCTGGGGAGTGTTCGGCGACGGCGAGATGGACGAGCCAGAGAGCATGAGCGCTCTGACGCTGGCCGCACGCGAGAAGCTTGACAACCTGACCTGGGTCGTCAACTGCAATCTGCAGCGCCTGGACGGGCCGGTGCGTGGTAACGGCCGCATCATCGACGAGTTGGAGGCGCTCTTCGCCGGCGCGGGCTGGCGTGTGATCAAGCTGGTGTGGGGCTCTGACTGGGACGGCCTGTTTGCCCGCGACATCACCGGCGCACTGGCGCGCGTTTTCTCGCAGACGGTGGACGGCCAGTTCCAGACCTTCGCGGCCAAGGACGGCCGCTACAACCGCGAACACTTCTTCGGGCAGGATCCGGCGCTCGCCGCGCTGGCGCAGGGCCTGAGCGACGAGCAGATCGACCGCCTCAAGCGCGGTGGCCACGATCTGGTGAAGATCCACGCCGCATACCATGCTGCGGCGCACACCGTCGGACAGCCCACCGTAATCTTGGCCCAGACCAAGAAGGGCTACGGCATGGGCGACGCGGGCCAGGGCCGGATGACCACCCACCAGCAGAAGAAGCTCGAACGCACGGACCTGCTGGCCTTCCGTAATCGCTTTAACCTGCCGTTGACGGACGAGCAGGCCGCGGCGCTGGAGTTCGTCAAACCTGCCGACGATAGCCCGGAGATGCGCTACCTGCACGCACGGCGCGCGGCGCTGGGCGGGACTCTGCCCAGCCGGCGCCGCCAGGCCGACGCGCTGCCCGTGCCGCCGCTGGCGCGGTACGGCGAATTTGCGCTGAAGGCCGCGGGCAAGGAAATGAGTACCACCATGGCCTTCGTGCGCATGCTGGGCGGCCTGCTCAAGGACAAGACGCTGGGCCCGCGCGTGGTGCCTATCGTCGCCGACGAGGCGCGCACTTTTGGCATGGCCAACCTGTTTAAGCAGATCGGCATCTATTCCTTCTCGGGCCAGAACTACGAGCCGGAGGACATCGGCTCGCTGATGAGCTACCGCGAGGCAACCAACGGCCAGATCCTCGAAGAGGGCATCAGTGAAGCGGGCGCTCTGAGCAGCTGGACTGCAGCGGCTACCAGCTATAGCGTGCACGGCCTGCCGATGATGCCGTTCTACATCTATTACTCGATGTTTGGCTTCCAGCGCGTTGGCGACCTGATCTGGGCCGCAGCCGACCAGCGCGCGCGCGGTTTCTTGCTGGGGGCCACCGCCGGACGCACCACGCTGGGCGGTGAGGGACTGCAGCACCAGGATGGCTCCAGTCTCGTGCAGGCAGCGCAGATTCCGAACTGCCGTGCCTACGACCCTTGCTTTGCCGGTGAATTCGCCGTGATTCTGGACCATGGCATGCGGCAGATGCTCGAAGATCAACGCGACGTCTTCTACTACGTCACGTTGATGAACGAGAACTACGCCCAGCCTTCCTTGCCCGCGGGCGCGGAGCAAGACGTGATCCGCGGCATGTACCGCTGGGCCGACATGGCGGTGGACAAGCCGGTTGCCGGTGCGCCGGTGCGTCTGTTGGGGTCGGGCACGATCTTGCGCGAAGTCATCGCTGCGGCGGAGCTGCTGCGCGATGACTGGCAGATTGCCAGCGAGGTATGGAGCGCCACCAGCTTCAGCGAGCTCGCCCGCGAGGCCCGCGAGGTGGAGCGTTTCAACCGCCTGCATCCTGACCAGCCGCAGCGCCAGAGCCACGTGGGCCGCTGCTTGGCGGGCGATGCGCCGGTGGTGGCCGCCAGCGACTACGTGCGCGCCTGGCCGCAGTTGATTGCCGGCAGCTTCGACGCGCCGTTCACGGTGCTGGGCACCGACGGCTTCGGACGCAGTGACACCCGCGCCGCTCTGCGCAGCTTCTTCGAGGTGAACCGCCACCACGTGGTCCTGGCGACGCTGGACGCATTGGCGGGCGCTGGCCGCATCGATCGCTCGCTGTGCGCTCAGGCGATCCAGCGCTACGGCATCGACACGGAGGCCGACGCTTCGTGGAACTGCTGATGCTTTCCATCGTGCAAATCAGTTCCAGGCGACACGGCCATGACAGTGGACATTGAGCATCTTCGCAGCTGGATGGGCCGCACAGAGACGACCCGCGATTTGGTGACTGCGGCGCCGCTCCGCGCACTGTCCGCCACGCTGGATCTTGAGGACGCGCCGCAGAACGCAGGCGACCCCGTGCCGCCGAGCTGGCACTGGCTGTACTTCTTGCCGATGCACCGGCAGTCCGAGATCGACCCCGACGGTCACGCCAAGCGTGGTGGCTTCCTGCCACCCGTGCCGTTGCCGCGACGCATGTGGGCCGGCAGCCAGATCGAGTTTCAGCGACCCATCACCGTGGGACAAGCCATCGTCCGCCACTCGCGAATCGAGGATGTCCGGTTGAAGGAAGGCCGGACCGGGTCGCTTGTTTTCGTAAAGGTGCAGCATGAAGTGCTGGCTGAAGGCCAACTGGCGATTTCCGAGCGCCAGGACATCGTCTACCGCAACATGCCGCAACCTGGGGAGCCCGCGCCGCCTGGCCTGCCGGCGCCTGACGGGACGACATGGATGCGACAAATAGATCCTGACAGCGTGCTGTTGATGCGTTACTCGGCCCTGACATTCAATGGCCACCGTTTCCACTACGACCGCCGCTACGTCACCGATGTGGAGGGCTACCCCGGTCTCGTGGTGCACGGGCCGCTGATTGCGACGCTGCTGCTCGACCTGTTGCGTCGCCAGCTTCCGCAATCCCGGGTCGAGCACTTCGAATTTCGTGCTGTCAGGCCCATTTTTGACACCGCGCCTTTCGAGGTTTGTGGCCGTGTCGAGAGTGACCTTCAGATCAAGCTCTGGGCGCGCACGCCCGAAGGCCATTTGGCCATGGAGGCCAGCGCGACGCTGGCCTGACCGACAGACCCGAAGGAATTGAACATGCCGAACGAATCCGACCAGTACCAGGAAATCCGCGACGCCATCCGGCAACTGTGCAAGCAGTACCCTGACGATTACTTCCGCAAGATCGATGAGCAACGCGCCTATCCGGAAGAATTTGTCGACGCGCTGACAAAGGCTGGATGGATGGCCGCGCTGATTCCCGCCGACTACGGCGGCTCGGGCCTGTCCATGGCCGAGGCATCGGTGATCATGGAAGAGATCAACCGCTGCGGGGGCAACTCGGGTGCCTGCCACGGCCAGATGTACGTGATGAACGCCATCGTACGCAGCGGCACCGAGGCACAGAGGCAGCAGTACCTGCCAAAGGTTGCCACCGGGGAATTGCGCATCCAGTCGATGGCCGTAACCGAGCCGACCACGGGAAGCGACACCACAAAGCTCAAGACCATGGCCGTGAAGAAGGATGGTCGCTGGGTTGTCAACGGCCAAAAGGTCTGGATTTCGCGCATCCAGCACAGCGACATGATGATCTTGCTGGCGCGCACCACGCCATTAGCCGATGTGCAGAAGCGTTCGGACGGCTTGAGCTGCTTCCTGGTCGACCTGAAGCAGGCAACTGG
>JANMKM010000326.1:0-15454 GCA_031372035.1 Rhodoferax sp.
CCTATGGTCGCATCGCTTGCGACGTCCGCCCACACCAAACGTCTACGCCGCAAG
Source organism: Rhodoferax sp. (assembly GCA_031372035.1). GTDB lineage: Bacteria > Pseudomonadota > Gammaproteobacteria > Burkholderiales > Burkholderiaceae_C > CAISIP01. The sequence goes on from JANMKM010000326.1 coordinate 55, forward strand.
GATGCCCGCCCGGGCGAACTGCTCGATGCCGCGCTGGACCTGTTTGTGGAAAAGGGATTTGCTGCCACGCGTGCCGAAGAAGTGGCGCTGCGCGCTGGCGTTTCCAAAGGCACTTTGTTTCTGTATTTCGGCAGCAAGGAAGAACTGTTCAAGGCGGTGGTGCGACACAACATCTCCGGCCATCTGCTGGAATGGCGTGACGAGTTCGACGCTTTCGAGGGCAGCAGCGCAGACATGCTGCGCTATTGCATGGGCGAGTGGTGGCGCCGGGTTGGCGCAACGCGGGCGTCCGGCATCACCAAACTGATGATGAGTGAGGCCCGCAACTTTCCGGAGCTTGCGGCGTTCTACCAGCAGGAGGTGCTGCGCCCGGCGCTGGCGTTGATCCGCCGGGTTTTGCAGCGTGGCATGAGGCGGGGCGAGTTTGCGCCCATCGATCTGAAGGTCGGCGCCTATGTGGTGCTGGCACCCATCATCTTCCTGCAGATGTGGCAGCACGCGCAGGGTGCCTGCCTGGGCGCCGCCGATGATTTCGAGCTGGACCCGCAGGAATATCTGGAACTGCAGTTGCGGACCATCCTGCAGGGTCTGACTGTGGCGCTGCCGCCGGCTCGGCGCAGGCGCCGCGACAACACACCTTTGGCGCAGAGCGGCTTGTTAAAATTCGCGCCATCGTCACCAGAGCGCCATTCCGCATGAACCTCGAACAAGCCCGCTTCAACATGATCGAGCAGCAGATCCGTCCGTGGGACGTGCTCGACGCGCAGGTGCTGCATCTGCTGTCAGTGGTCAAGCGCGAGGACTTCGTGCCGCTGGCGCAGCGGGCCTTGGCCTTTGTCGACATGGAACTGCCGCTGCCAGCCAACCAGTCCATGCTGGCACCGCGGGTGGAAGCCCGCATGCTGCAGGACCTGGCACTGCAGAAGCACGAGAAGGTGCTGGAGATCGGTTCCGGCTCCGGCTACATGGCGGCCCTGCTGGCGCACCGCAGCCAGCGCGTGATCACGCTCGAGATCGAGCCCGTGCTGTACGCCATGGCCCGGGACAACCTGCAGAAGGTCGGCATCCACAACGCCGAGGTACGCCAGGCCGATGGTGCCGTCGGGTTGGCGGGCGAAGCGCCGTTTGATGCGATCGTGATCAGCGGCTCCGTGGCCGAGGTGCCGTCGGCGCTGCTGGCGCAACTCAAGCCCGGTGGCCGGATCGCCGCCATCGTTGGTGACGAACCAGTGATGCGCGCCACCTTCATCGCCCGCATCGACAGCACCAGCTACCGCACGCTCCAGCCCTGGGACACGCTGGCACCGCGGATGCGCAATTTCCCCGAGCCTTCACGCTTTTCGTTCTGATCGCCAGGCCCGGCCACAACCTGCCCCACATCCATCCATGATCGACCACGTCCGACCGCGCGAACTCCCGAACTGGCTGCATGGCCATGCGGCACGCGCACCCGCCGTGGTGCTCGACGTGCGCGAACCCTGGGAACTGCAGACGGCCAGCATCCAGAGCGGCGACTTCACGCTGCTGAGCATCCCCATGGGTGAACTCACGGCACGGCTGCAGGAGCTCGATCCGGACCGTCCCATTGCCTGTCTGTGCCATCATGGCGCCCGCAGCCTGCGGGTGGCAAACTTCCTGCACGGCCATGGTTTTGCGCATGTAGCCAATCTGACCGGGGGCATCAACGCCTGGTCAAGCGAAGTCGACGCCACTGTTCCCACCTATTGAACCGACCCTGACAGCCGCAGCACCGCCGTTGTACCCTCCACCCAAGGCCCACCATGAAATTGTTTTCCTCGCAACCGCATAGCCTGCTGGCACTCGCCCTGGCCGCCGCGTTCGCATGCCCGGCCCAGGCGCAGAGCCTGATTGAGCTCTATGATTCGGCCCGGCCCTACGACGCCGCCTACAGGTCGGCGCGTTCCCAGTACGACGCCACGGTTGCCAAAGCCGACCAGGCAAAGGCCCTGCTGCTGCCCAGTGCCGGCCTGGCCATGGGTGCATCGCGCACCAATATCGATGCCAACGTGCCCCTGCCCAACACATCCTTCGGCTCCCAGAGTGCCACGGTCAGCGCCTCGCAACCACTGTACCGCCCGGGCAACAAGATCACCTATGAGCAGGGCCGCAAGTCGATCGAGGTGGCCCAGGCGCAGCTGACCCTGGCCGAACAGGACCTGATCGTGCGCGTCAGCCAGGCCTATTTCGACGTGCTGGCGGCGCAGGACAGCCTGACCTTCGTCAACGCCCAGAAGACCGCAGTGGCGGAGCAGTTGGCCTCGGCCAAGCGCAATTTCGAGGTCGGCACCTCGACCATCACCGACACCCGGGAAGCCCAGGCCCGCTACGACCTGGTGATTGCTCAGGAGATCGCTGCCGACAATGACTTGCGGGTGAAGAAGATCGCCCTGGACCAGCTGGTGGGCAAGACCAATGCCACCCCAAAACCGCTGGCGGCGCCCGTGGCACTGCCGCCGCTGTTACCCGCCGACGTCAACACCTGGGTGCTGCAGTCCGAGCAGGGCCATCCTGCGATCAAGCAGTCGGAACTGGCACTTGAAGTCGCCCGACTGGAAACTGAAAAGGCCAAGACCGGAAATCTGCCAACGCTGGATCTGCAAGGCAGCTACGGCATCACCCACAATGACGGCTCCAGTTCCGGGAGCGGCGGCTACCGCACCAATGTCGCTTCGGTCGGCCTGGCTTTCAACCTGCCGTTGTTTGCCGGCTATTCGATCCAGAACCGGATCAAGGAAACGCTGGCACTGGAAGAGAAGGCCTCCAGTGACCTGGATGCCGCCAAGCGCGCCGTGGCGCAGGGCACACGCACCGCCTACTTCGGCGTGCTGTCCGGTCAGGGCCAGGTCAAAGCCCTGGAAGCCGCGGAACTGTCCACGCAGAGCGCCCTGGACGCCAACAAGCTCGGCTACCAGGTGGGCGTGCGCATCAACATCGACGTGCTCAACTCGCAGAGCCAGTTGTTCCAGACCAAGCGTGATCTGGCCAAGGCCCGTTACGACGTGCTGGTGGGCGGCTTGAAGCTGCGCCAGGCCAACGGTTCACTGCAGGCCGGCGACCTGACAGCCGTCAACGCCCTGCTGCTCAAGTAGGCCTTAGCGCCGCTGCGCCGGCGCAGCGCCGTCCTGCAGCAGGCGCCGGTGCATGGCCCGCATGGACTGCCACACCGCCAGCGCCACCAGCGGTATCGCCACCGCCGCCGTCACATCCGGACTCCACGGCCAGCCCAACACCTGTGCGCCCTTGGCCAGATAGCTGATCAGGCCGGCAATGTAGTAGCTGATCGCCGCGACCGACAGGCCTTCGACGGTGGACTGGAGCTGCAGCTGCAGGTTCTGGCGCTGGTTCATGGTGGCCAGCAGCGCCTGGCTGCTTTGCTGCTGTTCAATCTCGACCCGGGTGCGCAACAGGTTGCTGATGCGCGACACCCGCTGCGACAGCGCATCCTGACGGCGCGTGGCCCAGGCGCAGGTGCTGCGCGCCGGCGACAGGCGGCGTTCCATGAAGTCGCCAATGGTCTGCATGCTGCCCAGACGTGACTCGGATATGTCAGCAATGCGCTTGTCCACCAGCTCGAAGTAGGCGGCACTGGCCGAGAAGCGCGAATGGGTCGCGGCGTACTGGCTCTCCACCTGGCCGGCCAGCCGCGTCAGGCGGTCCAGCAACACCGGCTCGTCATTGCGGGTGGCGGTACGGATGGCCTGGGCCAACTCCGCCAGTTCGCGCTCGGCACTGGCCAGCTCGACGGCAGCATCGCGCGCCGCCGGCAGCCCCAGCAGCGCCGCCATGCGGTAGCTCTCGATCTCCAGCAGCCGCTGCACCAGCCGCCCCAACCGGCGCGCCGGCAGATCGGCCACAAACAGCAGCATGCGGCCAAAGCCATCGGCGTGGATGGCGAAGTCGGTATAAACCTCGCCCAGACCATCGGCCACGCGCGATCCGACCAGCGTGTTCTCATGCAGCGCATGTTGCAACAGCGCCTCGTGCGCTGCTGCAGCCCCGGCCATCACCCACAAATGCGTCGCCGACAGGCATTCGCCCGGCAGCGCTGAAAGCCAGGCATGGGGGACGGCGTCGATCGCCGGCCCGCCCAGGCGCCCATTGGTCGGGGGCGTTTGGCCAAGGCGCAGGAAACTCCAGGTTACGAACTCGGTGTGCAGTTCCCAGCGCAGCCGGAAGGCACCCAGGTCCATGCGCATGTGGGTGGCCCGGGCATCGGGCTGCGGCAGATGGTGTTCGGCCAGCAGCTGCGCCAGATGCACGCGGCTGGCCTCGCGCTGCTGCAGGTCACAGACCATGACCACGTGCGACAGCGCCATGGGCGCTGCCATCGGCTCCGGCGGCCGCGCGTGAACTTCGTTGTGCAGAACGACGCGTTGCGCGTGCTGCGGCACCACGTTGTCAGTCTTCGACGAAAGCCTCTTGCCGCTTGTTCTTGACCGCTGGCAACAGCACGATGATCAACAGCAGGGCGGCAGCCGCCAACAGGCCGGCAGACAGGCCGCGGGTGACGAAAACGGTCCAGTCACCGCGCGACAGCAGCAAGGCCCGTCGCAGGTTTTCCTCCATCATCGGCCCCAGGATGAAGCCCAGCAGCAGCGGCGCCGGCTCGCAGCCCAGCTTGACGAAGCCGTAGCCGATCAAGCCGAAGATCGCAACCATCCAGACGTCGAAGGTGTTGTTGTTGGTGGAATACACACCGATGGCGCAGAACAGCACGATCGCCGGGAACAGGAAGCGGTAGGGCACGGTCAGCAGCTTGATCCACATCCCGATCAGCGGCAGGTTCAGGATCACCAGCATCAGATTGCCGATCCACATCGAGGCGATCAGGCCCCAGAACAGCTGCGGGTTGCTGGTCATCACTTGGGGACCAGGCTGGATGTTGTGGATCGTCATGGCACCCACCATCAGGGCCATCACGGCGTTCGGCGGAATACCCAGCGTCAGCAGCGGGATAAAGGAGGTCTGGGCGCCCGCGTTGTTGGCGGATTCAGGTGCTGCGACGCCACGGATGTTGCCCTTGCCGAAGGGCACTTCACCGGGCTTCATCTTGATCTTCTTTTCCAGCGCGTAAGCCGCAAACGCCGCCAGCAGCGCGCCGCCACCCGGCAAGATGCCCAGCATCGACCCTAACGCCGTACCGCGCAGTACTGCCGGTGTCATATTGATGAAGTCCTGCTTGGTCGGCATCAATCCTTTGACCTCAGCCGTGAAGACTTCGCGGTCGTCCTCGGGCACCGACAGGTTGCTGATGATTTCGCCGTAGCCGAACACGCCCATGGCAATCACTACAAAACCGATGCCGTCGGTCAGCTCCGGGATGTCAAAGCTGAAACGCGCCACGCCGGAATTCACGTCGGTGCCTACCAGGCCCAGCAGCAGGCCCAGCACGATCATGGCAATGGCCTTCATCAACGAGCCCGAAGCCAGCACCACGGCGCCGATCAGACCCAGGATCATCAGCGAGAAATACTCTGCTGGGCCGAACTTGAACGCCAGCTCTGTCAGTGGCGGAGCAAATGCGGCCAGGATCAGCGTACCCACGGAGCCGGCAAAGAACGACCCCAGCCCGGCGGCCGCAAGCGCTGGCCCTGCCCGGCCCTGCCGTGCCATCTGGTAACCGTCAATACAGGTCACAACCGAGGACGATTCCCCCGGCAGGTTCACCAGGATGGCCGTGGTCGAGCCGCCATACTGTGCGCCGTAATAGATGCCGGCCAGCATGATCAGGGCCGACACTGGAGGCAGCGCATAGGTGGCCGGCAACAGCATGGCGATGGTCGCCACTGGCCCGATACCCGGCAGAACGCCGATCAACGTACCCAGCACGCAGCCGATGAAGGCATACAGCAGGTTGATCGGGGTAAAGGCAACCCCGAAGCCCAGCGACAGGTTTGAAAGCAATTCCATGTTGTTCTTCTCCTCAACCCGTGATGAACGCCGGCCAGACCTGGAACTGCAGTTTCAGCAGCATGATGAACGCTAGGTAGCTGCCCACGGCTAGGATCGTTGCCAGGATCAGCACCTCGCGCAGCCTGAACTTCTCGCCAGCAAGACTGGCAATGATGGTCAACGCATAGATCGCGGCGATCATGCCCATCGCCGGCAACTTGATGCTGGGCAAGCCGCCCAGCAAAATTCCGAAGGCCAGATTCGCACCCAGGATGTAGCAAATCGGCCGCCAAGCCCATTTGCCAATCAGATCGCCACCGGGCTTGCCCACCACCAGCGCCTTGATGGTTTCAATGGCGCCCAGGCCCGCCAGCACCACGCCCAGCATCAGCGGGAAATAGCCTGGCCCCATGCGCGCACCAGTGCCCACGTTGTACGTTGTCGCGCCCCATGCAAATGCCACACCAACAACCAGGAACATGATCCCGGCCCAGAAGTCCTTGTGACTCTTGATTCCCATTGTGATCTCCAACAATCAATCCAAGTTGACGGGTGTTTATACATTCTGCATGTAAAGCAGCAAACGCTTACATATGGATTCCACCTAGCCGCATTGTGCTAAGGAAGAGCTGGAAGTGCACCACGCGCGAAAGGCGTCAATGCAGCGGCGGTGTGGCCACCAGCACCTCTTCCATCACGGTCTGTCCTTCGGCCACGCGCAAGGCGCCGGCCAGGCGCAGTGGCCGCATGCCTTCGCGCACTGCCTGGCGCCGCAGTGAGTCGGTGCTTGGATCATGGCTGACCTTTTCCTTGAAGGCCTCGCTGACCACCAGCAACTCATACAGACCCATGCGGCCATGGAAGCCCGTGGTGCGGCACTCCGGACAACCCACGGGCTTGAACGGCAGGTAGCCGCCGTTGATCTGCCAGGGCTTGACGACCTCCAGCAGCGCTTCGCGGGTGGCATCCTCGTCCCGCGCCTTGCACTGGATGCACAGCGTGCGCACCAGCCGCTGCGCCAGCACGCCCAGCAGCGTGGCGTTGATCAGGTACGAGGGAATGCCCAATTCCAGCAACCGGGTCACGGCCGAGGGCGCGTCATTGGTGTGCAAGGTGGACAGCACCAGGTGCCCGGTCAGGGCCGCCTGCACCGCCATCTCGGCGGTCTCGCGGTCCCGGATCTCGCCCACCATGATGATGTCCGGGTCCTGCCGCATCAGAGCCCGCAGCCCCTCCGGGAAGCCGAAGTCGAGCTGGGTCTGGACCTGGGTCTGGTTGAAGGCCGGCTCGATCATCTCGATCGGGTCCTCCACCGTGCTGACATTGACCTCTTCGGTGGCCACCCGCTTGAGCGTGGCATAGAGCGTTGTGGTCTTGCCCGAACCGGTGGGTCCGGTGACCAGAATGATGCCGTGCGGCCGCTTCACCAGGCTCTCCCAGCGCTGCGCATCGTGGGCGGAAAAGCCCAGCGCGTCGAGTTCCTTGACCGCGATGTCGGGATCGAAGATACGCATCACCATCTTCTCGCCAAAGGCGGTGGGCAGGGTTGACAGGCGCATCTCGATCTCGGCCCCGGCCGGATTGCGGGTCTTGATGCGGCCGTCCTGCGGCCGGCGCTTCTCCATCACGTCAATGCGGCCCAGCAGCTTGATGCGTGCCGTCATGGCATTGAGCACAATCATCGGCATCTGGTAGACCTTGTGCAGCACGCCATCGATGCGCAACCGGATCACACCCTGGTCGCGCCGCGGCTCCAGGTGGATGTCGCTTGCGCGCTGCTCAAAGGCGAATTGCCACAGCCAGTCCACCACCTGCACCACGCCCTGGTCATTGGCGTCGAGCTGCTTGTTGGCCTTGCCCAGCTCGACCAGTTGCTCGAAGCTGGTGCCGCCCTGGTTGCCGCCAGCCTTCTGCGCCGCCCGCACCGACTTGGCCAGCGCAAAGAACTCGGCCATGTAACGCTGGATCTCCTGCGGATTGGCGACCACCCGGCGCACTGTGCGGCGCGACTGGCGCTCGACCTCGGCCACCCAGTCATTGATGAAGGGCTCGGCCGTGGCCACCACCACCTCGGTGTTGGTGACCTGCACCGGCAGGATCTTGTGACGCTCGGCGTAGGCCTGGCTCATGGTGTCGGACACCTTGGCCACCTCCACCTTGAGCGGATCGATGCGCAGGTAGTCGAGCCGGGCCAGCGTTGCCAGCCACTGGGTCAGGGCCTCGATGTCCAGCGGTTTGTCGTCGCTGGCGCGGCGCATCGCCACGCTGGCCAGCCGCACCAGGGGATGCTGCGCACTTTCAGCCTGGGCACAACGGGCAATCGTTCGCTGCGCCTCCTCGTCGGAGATGACGCCGTCGAACTGCAGCCATTCCACCAGCCGGCGCCAGTCCAGCGGGCCGAAGTGCGGCGTCTTGGTATTGGGTTTCGGTTTCACAACGGCATTCATGATGTCACAGGCTTGATGATCCGGGCCCACTGCAGTGCAGGCAGCCCCCAGCGCTCCTGCACAATTTTGGCACGTTGGGCCAGCAACGCCGGCTTCGCGCTCTGGGCCTGCCCCTGCGCCATCACCACGGTGTTGCCTTCACGCGTGGGCTTGAAGGCCCAGACCGCGCCACCCGCAAAGGCCTGGACGATCTTCGCCACACTGCGCGCATAGCTGGAACGGCGGCCAAACAGGTTGACCATCATGCAGCCGTCCGGGCTCAGCACCTGCCGACAATCGGCGTAAAAGGCGACGCTGTCAAGCACCGGTGCCGCAGCGTCGTGGTCATACAGGTCCACCTGCAGGGCATCGACCTGCCCGTGCCACTGCGGCTGCCGGATTTCCTGCGCCGCATCCGTCAGCAGCACCTGCATCCGGCCGTTGTCCGGGCCCAGGCCGAACCACATGCGGCAGGCCGCCAGTACCTGCGGGTTCAGCTCCACTGCCGTGGTCTTCATGCGCAACACCTTGTGGCAGTACTTGGTCAATGAAGCAGCTCCCAGCCCGAGCTGCATGGCGCGCCGCCGTGGCAGGCTCTCCGGATCCACAAACAACAGCCACACCATCATGCGCTGGATGTATTCGTGCACCAGCACGGTTGGGGCATCCAGCAGCATCGAGCCCTGGATCCATGGAGTGCCCAGATGCAGATGCCGGATCGGGCCCTCGTCCGAGATGTTGACCTCGGGCATGGCAAGGGACTCTCTGGATGGCATGCGCGGATTATCAGGGCCCGGACGGCCGTGGTTTGTAACACGGCCGCTCACAAACGGGCCCCTGTGCTCAAGAGCCCAGCAAAGCCGCCAGCCGGGGCAAGGCAGCGCAGGCGTTGGCGCGGGTGGCATCGGCCAGCACCTGTGGCGGCAAGCCTCGCAGCTCCGCCACCAGCTGGGCGATGCGCGGCAGCTCGGCCGGAGCGTTGCGCTGGGCCACGGCACCCGCGGCGCGCTGCGCCGCCGTGCGGTACAGCCAGTGCGGCGGCATGTCAGGCGCGTCTGTCTCCAGCACGATTGCCTCCAGCGGCAAGGCCCGCACCAGACGGCGCAGCTGCAGCGCGCGCTCGTAGGTCACCGCACCGCCAAAACCCAGCTTGAATCCCAGCTCAACGAAGGCCATGGCTTGCTGTTCACTGCCGTTGAAGGCATGAGCGATGCCGGTCCACGGCGTGCCGGAGAGGGCCGTGCGACGCAGCTGCTGCAACAGCGCATCAGCCGAGCGCCGCACATGCAGGATCACCGGCAGGCCGTGACGCCGCGCCAGCCGCAGCTGCGCCGCATAAAAGGCCTGCTGGCGCTCCAGCAGCGGCCCGGCGCGCAGGCCTGGCAGCAGATAGTCCAGGCCAATCTCGCCCACTGCCAACAGCCGCGGGTCCGCCGTGTGCGCCTGCAGCGCCGCATCCAGCAGCTCCAGATCCGTATCGGCCGCAGCCTCCACATGCAGCGGGTGGATCCCCAGCGCATAGCCGTCGCCAGTAGCGTGCGCCAGCTGCCGCACTCTCTCAAAGTGCGCGGCTGCCACCGCAGGGATGACGCAATGCTCCACGCCGGCGGCGCCAGCCCGGGCCCGCACCGCCAGCACGTCGGCCGCGAATTCAGGCGCGTCCAGATGGCAATGGGTGTCGATCCAGCGCGTCATGGAGGCACGCTAACACAGGCCGCAGGCTTCCCACATGTGCAGCGACCTCCGATCCGTGATACCGTTGTTTGTCCCATTCCACACTCTGCACCGTTGTCCAGCATGCGCAGGCCAGGTCTCTACAGCAGCAGTCCTCCACCCCAGCGGTTGACGCCGCCAGCAGCTGTGGCCGCCGCGCCACGCCGCAGTGCGCGATTGCGCCAATGGCTGAGCGCTCACCAGCGGCAATTGCATTGGCTCAGCACCGGTCTGCTGGCCCTGGGGTTGCTGCTCAGCCTGGCCTTGAACCTGCGCTCCGGTCCCCGGCCACTGAGCCAGGACGACATTGACGCCGCCGTACTCAAGACGCTGGAGAGTGGTGACCTGCCGTCGGCTGCGGCCAGGGCCTTTGAGACCATTCTGCCCTCCGTGGTGCGGGTCATGGCCTATGGCAAGGGCAAGGACGGCAAGGAAGAGGAGCGCGGCGTTGGCAGTGGCGTGGTGATCGTCGACAAGGGCGTGATCCTGACCAACCTGCATGTGGTCCAGGGCGCCGACAGCATCAAGGTGCTGTTCTCCGACGGCCTGGAATCCACGGCGTCGATCACCGGCCTGCAACCCGAAAACGACCTGGCGGTGCTGCAGGCCCACAAGATTCCGGACGACATGATCGCCGCCACCATGCGCTCGACCGCCGACCTGGCCCCGGGCGACCAGGTGCTGGCCGTGGGCTTTCCCTTCGGCATCGGCCCCTCGGCTTCGGCCGGCATCGTCTCCGGTCTGAAGCGCACCTTCCGCTCGCCCGAGGGCAAGCAGCAGATCGGCAACCTGATCCAGTTCGACGCTGCCGCCAACCCCGGCAACTCTGGCGGTCCGCTGGTCACCATGGACGGCGAGGTGGTGGGCATCGTCACCGCGATCCTGAACCCGACCCCGTACCGCACCTTCCTGGGCATCGGCTTTGCCGTGCCGATCGAAAACGCCGCGTCCGCCGTGGGCATGCATCCGTTTTGACAACTCCACCGACCAGCCCGAGCCAACACCATGGAATCCAGCACCAGCGCCACCGCCCCCCTGATGGAACAGATCCTGTATGAAGTCAAACGCGTGGTGGTCGGCCAGGACCGCTTTTTGGAGCGCGTGATGGTCGCCATCCTGGCACAGGGCCACCTGCTGGTTGAGGGTGTGCCCGGCCTGGCCAAGACCCTGACCGTCAAGACCCTGGCCAACACCGTACGCGGCGACTTCAAGCGCATCCAGTTCACCCCTGACCTGGTGCCGGCGGACCTGGTGGGTACCCGCATCTACAACCAGAAGTCGGGCGACTTCAGCACCTCGCTCGGCCCCGTGTTCACCAACCTGCTGCTGGCCGACGAGATCAACCGGGCGCCGGCCAAGGTGCAGAGCGCCTTGCTGGAGGTGATGCAGGAGCGCCAGGTGACGATTGCCGGCCAGACCCACAAGGTACCCGAACCGTTCCTGGTGATGGCCACACAGAACCCGATCGAGACCGAAGGCACCTACCCGCTGCCCGAGGCCCAGGTCGACCGCTTCATGATGAAGGTGCTTGTGGGCTACCCGACCGAGGAAGAAGAATTCGTGATCGTGCAGCGGGTCACCGGCGCTCCCACCACACCGGTGGCCGTGGCCGGCACCGAGCAGCTGGCCCAACTGCAGCGCGAGTGCCGCAAGGTCTATGTCGATCCCTCGCTGATCCAGTACGCGGTTCGGCTGGTGACCGCCACCCGGGACCCGGCAAAGGCTGGGCTCAAGGACCTGGCACGGGCGCTGAGCTTTGGCGCCAGCCCGCGCGCCACCATCAACCTGACCGAAGGTGCGCGGGCACTGGCGATGCTGCGCGGTCGCAGCTACGCGCTGCCCGAAGACATGAGCGACCTGGCGCCGGACGTGCTGCGGCACCGGCTGGTGCTGTCCTACGAAGCCCTGTCCGAGGGCCTGAGCCCCGACGCCATCGTGGCCCAGATCATGGCCAAGATACCAGCGCCACCCAAGCCCCTGGCGCATTCGGAGCCTGCCGCCCTGGCTGCCTGAGCTGGCATGTTGCGCCTGTTCAAACCACGCGCCGCCAAGCCGGCACCGGCCCCTACACCGGTGGCCTCACCCGAGCAACTGCTGCGCCGGCTGGATTGGACCGTGGTGCGCCGGCTTGACGGTCTGCTGCAGGGCGACTACCGCACCCTGCTGCGCGGCAGCGGCCTGGATCTGGCCGACCTGCGTGAATACCAGCACCATGACGACGTGCGCCATATCGACTGGAACGTGACGGCACGGCTGCAGGTGCCGCATGTGCGGGTCTACACCGAAGACCGCGAAATGGCGGCCTGGTTCCTGCTGGACCTCAGCCCCTCGGTCGACTTTGGCTCCGGTGAAGCCAGCAAGCAGCAGGTCTCGGCCGCCTTCGTGGCGGTGCTGGCGCGGTTGCTGACGCGCCACGGCAACCGCGTCGGCGCCATGCTGTATCGCCGCGGGCTCGATGCCGTGGTGCCGGCGCGTGGTGGCCGTTCGCACGTGCTGCGGCTGCTGCACGCGATCCAGGGCAGCGGCCCTGCGCCCCAGGCCACGCCTGGTGGCGTCACCCGGCTGCAGGAACTGCTGCAAGCCGCGGCCAACACGGTGCGGCGCCGTTCCACACTGTTCGTGGTCTCGGACTTCATCAGCGAACCGGGTTGGGAGAAGCCACTGGGGCAGCTGGCGCAACGGCATGACGTGGTGGCAGTGCGTCTGATCGATCCGATGGAGCTGGAGCTGCCGGACCTGGGCCTGATCCCGATCGTCGATGCCGAGACCGGCGAACAGTTGCTGGTGGACACCCATGACCAGCGCTTCCGGCTGCGCTTTGCCCGCATCGCGGCCCAGCGCGAAGCCGATCTGCGCCAGAGCCTGGCCCGCACCGGGGTGGATACGCTGGCCCTGTCCACCGATGAAGACCTGGTGCAGGCCATCGTCCGCTTCACCGCCCTGCGCCGACGGCGTAGCCGCGGCGGCGCCGCCCGCCAGGCCATTGGAGCGGTGGCATGAGCTTTCCAACCACCTTGCCCATGACCTTCCTGTGGCCGCAGTTCCTGTGGCTGCTGCTGCTGTTGCCGCTGCTGGTGCTGCTGTACCTGTGGCTGCTGCGCCGCAAGAGGCGCCTGGCGCTGCGCTATGCCAGCCTGTCGGTGGTGCGCGAAGCCATGGCCGGCACCGGCAACCTGCGGCGCCACATACCGCCGCTGCTGTTCCTGCTGGCCCTGGCCGCCATGTTGATCGCTTCGGCCCGGCCGTTTGCCGTGGTGACGCTGCCCTCGCAGCAGGAAACCATCATCCTGGCGATGGACGTGTCGGGCAGCATGCGCGCCACGGACGTCCAGCCGAACCGCCTGGTGGCGGCGCAGACCGCGGCCAAGGCCTTCCTGACCGAGTTGCCACGCAATGTGCGGGTAGGCGTGATTGCCTTTGCCGGCAGCGCCTCGGTGGTGCAGGCGCCGACGCTCAGCCGCGAAGACCTGGCCGCTGCCATAGACCGTTTCCAGCTGCAGCGCGGCACCGCCATCGGCAACGGCATCGTGGTCTCGCTGGCTACGCTGTTCCCGGACGCCGGCATCGACATCTCCGCCATGACCTACGGCCGCGAGCGGCCGCGGGGCGTCGCCATCGACCAGCGCGAGCAGAAGGAAAAGAAGGAGTTCACGCCGGTGGCACCCGGCTCCTACAGTTCGGCCGCCATCATCCTGCTGACCGATGGCCAGCGCACCACCGGTGTCGACTCGCTGGAGGCGGCCAAGATGGCGGCCGACCGCGGCGTACGGGTCTACACCGTGGGCATCGGCACGGTCAACGGCGAGACCATCGGCTTCGAGGGCTGGTCGATGCGGGTGCGGCTGGATGAGGAAACGCTCAAGGCCATTGCCGACAAGACCCAGGCCGAATACTTCTATGCCGGCAGCGCCGAAACCCTGAAGAAGGTGTACGAGAAGCTCAGCTCACGCCTCACCGTGGAGAAGAAGGAAACCGAGGTCTCCGGCCTGCTGGCCCTGGCTGCCGCCCTGCTGGCACTGCTGTCAGCCGGGCTGTCGCTGCTGTGGTTCAACCGGATCCTCTGACATACTCTTGCGCACCCGGCTGCAGCCGGCCACCCACCAGCCGGTACTGGCGCTGGCAGCGAGCCGCCAGAGCGGCGTCATGCGTCACCACCACGAAGGCCGTGCCCTGGTCCCGCGCCAGTTGCAGCATCAGCGCAAATACGCCATCGGCACTGGCACGGTCCAGATTGCCGGTGGGTTCATCCGCCAGCACGCAGGCCGGCCGCGTCACCAGGGCGCGGGCAATCGCGACGCGCTGGCGCTCGCCCCCCGAAAGCTCTGCAGGGCGATGCTCCAGGCGCTCGCCCAGGCCCACGGCCACTAGCATTTCAGTAGCAGTACGTGCTGATTCCATGCGGTTCTCACGCCGAATCCATAGCGGCATGGCAACATTGTCAACAGCCGTGAACTCGGGCAGCAGGTGGTGAAACTGGTAGACAAAACCCAGATGGCGGTTGCGCAACGCACCCTGTTCAGCAGCACCCAGGGTCGGCTGGGCGTCGGGCTGCGCCGACGCCTCCGGCTGAGCCGCGCCGCCGTTGCCTACGCGGGCCGCACTGAAGGCCTGGCCCATCAGCTGCACCTGGCCGGTGGTGGGTGCATCCAGCGCACCCAGCAGATGCAGCAGCGTGCTCTTGCCCGAGCCCGATGCGCCAACGATCGCCAGCGTCTCGCCGGCATGGATCGCCAGGTCCACGTCCTGCAGCACGGTCAGGTCGATCCGGCCCTCGAAAAAGCGCTTGCCCAGGCCCTGCGCCGCCAGCACCGGACCGCTCCAGGCCTTGTAGTCCACGGGGTCACTCATAGCGCAAAGCCTCGGCCGGGTTCACGCGGCTGGCATGCCAGCTCGGGTACAGCGTGGCCAGAAAGGCCAGTACCAGCGCGATCACGGTGATCGGCAGGATGTCGGCGCTTTGCGGGTCGCTGGGCATGCGGCTGATGAGGTAGATGTCGCGCGGCAGGAAAGTGGCACCCAGTAAACGCTCCAGCGCCGGTACGATGACGTCGATGTTGAAGGCCAACCCCAGCCCTAGCGCCAGACCGGCCAGGGTACCGATCACGCCCACCATGGCACCTTGCACCATGAAGATGCCCATGATGCTGGCCGGGCTGGCACCCAGGGTCCGCAGGATCGCGATGTCAGCGCGCTTGTCGGTCACGGTCATCACCAGCGTAGAGACGAGATTGAAAGCCGCCACCGCCACGATGAGGGTGAGGATGATGAAGAGCATGCGTTTTTCCAGTTGCACAGCGGCAAACCAGTTGCGGTTTTGCCGCGTCCAGTCACGGATCAACAGGTCACCG
>JANMKM010000347.1:0-1913 GCA_031372035.1 Rhodoferax sp.
AGTGCCCACGTAGTCTTCGCCTCCGACACGCCATTTGGGCCGATCGGGAGCACACGTGACCGGCTGCTGGAACTTAGACTGCCGCAAAAAAGACTTCGAGGACATCGCATTTCGCAACGCCGAGCGTCTGTTAGGCATGTCATTCTCGCCGAAGGTATCATGACCAGGGACAGACACGGTGATCGCACAGGCTTGAACTTGAGTGCAGGCATCACGCGTCGCGATTTCGTCGGTACAACGCTAGTGGGTGCAGGTGCTGCGCTGCTCAGCAGTCCCTGCCCGGCAGCCGCGCAGGAATTGGGGCGCGTCTGGACAGGGTATGGCGGTGTGGGCGACTACCGCTTCTCCAATGGCAATACCGCAGATGTGGTGGGCGCAGCGCACACGGTTCGCGATCGGGCCTATGGAAGCGAGCTGCCCGATGTCATCGACACTCACGAACTCTACGACGTTGTAATCGTTGGGGGAGGGTTCGCAGGAATCAGCGCACTGTACGAGTTTCAAAAGCGCAGACCTGCTGGCAAGTGTTTGCTCCTCGACAACCATGCAATTTTCGGCGGCTTCGCCAAGTCGAACGAATTTGCTGTCGATGGCTACCGCATCGCCGGACCCCAGGCATCGATCAATTTTCGTCTACCCAAAGAGACGGATGTGCGCGGCGCGGACCTTTGGCAGGAACTCGGTCTGTCATACCAATTCCAGTTCGCGCCGCCGAATGGCGCCGATCCTTCCATCGTCTTCCCGAAAGCGACGTCAGGACCTTTGTATTTCGGGGAGCAGTCCGCCACCGTTGGATATTTTTTTCGGAACTCACTGACGCAAGGTAAAGGCATCTGGGTCAAGAACATCTGGGATGGCGACTTGCAGCGCGCGCCATGGCCAGACTCGTTCAAGAAAGAGCTACGGTCTTTGCGCGATCGCAGGCCGCAGCTCAAGAATGATCCGAGCGATGCCTGGCTCGACCGCATCACGTTTGCCGATCTGGTGACGAAGGTGATGGGTCTGAGCCCAGAGGTGTTGTCGTACGTCACGCCCATCATGGGTATCGCCGGTCACTCGGCGAAAGTATCCGCGTACGCAACGGCAGGTCTCATACCGGGTCTGGACCGCTTTCCCCCTGGAAGTTCCCAGGCAGAATTGGGCGATCGCTGGGTGAGCTTTCCTGGCGGCAATGCCACGTTGCTGCGTCACCTCGTGAAAGCCATCTTTCCCGCAGCCATTCAGGGCTCCAAAACCTTGCAAGCGATTGCCAACAACCCGGTGAACCTGGCCGCACTGGATCGAGCGGACGCGGGCTGTCGCATGCGTTTGAATACGACCGCAGCCAGAATTCGGCACGAGGGCGATCCCAAGACGGCCGATCTTGTCAGTGTCGTGTACCGGAAAAATGGCCAGCATTATCGTGTGACAGCCCGCGGCGCAGTTGTAGCCACCGGAAGCTGGATAGCCAAACACATCGTGAGTGATCTTCCCGACGACTATCGCGCTGCATTCAGCCGATACTTCTACCTGCCGATCCTCATGGTGAATGTGGCCCTGCGCAACTGGCGCTTCCTCGACAAGTTGGGATTCGGCGCCGGCCGATGGTTTGATGGTTTTGGATTCTTCGCCACGATCCGGCAGCCCATGGTAATCGGCGGTAGCCCCGTACCCTTTCACCCTGACAAACCGATTGTCATGACCCTCTATGTACCGATCCAGAACCCAGACGTACCTCTGGAAGCAGAGGGCCCTGCGGGCCGCGCGCTACTCTACGGTACTTCGTACGCAGACTATGAGCGGCAGATAGTCAGTCAGATGCAGCGAGTGTTCTCGGCGGGCGGCTTCAATGCGCGACGGGACATTGCTGGGATAGTACTGAACCGCTGGGGCCACGCGCAGCCGACACCTCCGCCGGGGTTCTTTTTTGGCAC
>JANMKM010000365.1:0-12051 GCA_031372035.1 Rhodoferax sp.
TGGCGCCCAGCGTGTCACCTTCCACGTACTCGGCATGGCTGCGCCCGCTCAGCACGTCGGGCGAAAAATCAGGTTCGCCACCAAGTTCCACGATGCGCTTGGCCAGTTGGTCTGCATGGCCCATCTCCTCGGCAGCGTGGGCCAGGAACTCGGCCTTCACGGATTCGGCGTGAATGCCTTTGGCCATGAAATAGTGGCGCTTGTAGCGCAGCACGCACACCAGTTCGGTGGCCAGCGCCTCGTTGAGCATCTTCAGCACCGCCACGCGGTCGGCACCGTAACCCGTGGTCACTGCCCCGGCCTCGATGTTCTGGCGCGCACGCTGGCGCAGCGTGGCGACGTCAGTCATTGCCGGCGGCGCGGCGGGAACAGGGGTGCGTGCGTTCATGGGTCTTGTCCTTGAAGAAAATAGGGTCGGATAGCTACAGACTACCCAGCGCTTCGTTGTTGGTCTGTGCGCTGCGCCACACTGGCCTGATCAGCCGCCAATGTCCAGAATCAGTGTGCCTTTGGCAACGCGCACCCGGTCGCCGCTGCGCCATGCCGGCCGCCGCGTTTCGCGAATTTCGCGAGTCGCACCGTCGTCCATCCGCACCACAGTCAGGTAGCTGCGGCTGGCCTTGGCCTGCTGCTCGATGTCATTGCCGGCTGCCATGGCACCTATGGCAGGCAAGCCAAGAAGCACGGCGGCCGCGGCGACCCGCAAAGCCGCCGCGGCCGTGTCACCGCTGGGGCACGGCAACAACTTACTTGCGCTTGTCAACCTGGTTGCCAATGACACCACCAACCGCCGCGCCGCCAATCGCCCCCGCAGTGCTGCCACCGGTGAGAACCGAGCCGGCCACGGCGCCGATACCAGCACCCACGGCCGTGTTCTGGTCGCGTTGCGACATGCCGCTGCATGCGCCAAGACCAAGCACCAGCACCAGGGCCAGCGAACTGGAAGTCATTTTCTGTAGCGTTTTCATGGGAATACCTCTTGAGTCATTTGCACCGGACACCCTGCGCGGTGATCCACCACGCATGGGTTGCGGCCGGGGGCCGCGAAAGTGCCATTGCGCTTGCGCGCGCCGGTCACATCAACCCCGGATCACCCGCAACAGCACGGCCACAATGGCCAGCACCAGCAGGATGTGGATCAGGCCGCCCATGGAGGTGGCTGTCACCATCCCCAGCAGCCAGAGAATGATCAGAACGACAGCGATCGTGTACAGCATATGCGTCTCCCCTTGCTTCAGTTGCTACCGAAGCGCTGTTTGGCCTCGGTCATACACATGTCCTTGGCATTCCCAGCCAAGCCGTCGCATTTGACCCTGGCCAGGGCATAGTCGGCCTTGCGCTTGTCGGCTTTGGCGTCCTGGCGGGCGTCGGCCGTCTTGTCCATGGCCGTGATGTTGGCGTCTGCCACCTTGCCGTTGGCCTGGGTGTTGGCCAGGGCCGTCTTCATGTTGGCTTTGGCATCGGCCTGGGCATGCACCTTGGCTGCCTTGGCCTCCTTGACGCACACGCTCTTGTCATTGCCGGCCTTGTCATCGCAGCGCTCATTGGCCACGGCATAGTCGGCATCGGCACGCGCCATGCGGGTCGCGTAGCGGGTCTTGACCGTCGGCTTGTAGCTGAATTCCAGCTCGGCCTGGGCCACGTTTTTCCTGCCCTTGGCTTCTGCCTGACAGATGTCCTGGGCATTGCCGGCCAGGGAAGCGCAAGCGGCCTTGGCCGTCTTGTAATCTCCATCGATGGTCTTTCCCATGGCCTTGTACTGGTCCTTGGCCATGCTCTCGGCCGAAGCCGCGACGGCGAAGGACAAGCCCAGCAGCATGGCCGCTGCACTGCATGCGAGGCGCTTCATGACGTGGCCTTTTCTTTTTGCGCCTTCTGCCAGGCGGTCAACTGCTTTTCGGCTTCGTCCTTGGTCACGCCATAGACCTCCTGGATCTTGCCGGCGAGTTGCTCGCGCTTGCCGGCAAGCACGTCCAGCTGGTCGTCAGTCAGCTTGCCCCATTGCTCCTTGGCGCTGCCCTTGAATTGCTTCCAGTTGCCTTCAATACGGTCCCAGTTCATACGATGTCCTTTCAATGTCAGTAGTGCATTGGCGTTCGGCGGGAGGTGTTCAGCACCTGGTGCCTGCGTCAATGGATTGAGATTACGCAGCCGTGCATGCAGGGTCTGTGCGATGTCGCACACAGGGTGTGCAGCATCTGTCTGCGGGCCATCAGGCCCGCGGTTCACCCTGGCCATTGACCGTGATGGTCGGGCCCGGACGGGTGGTCATCTGGATACGGTGCTCGGTTCCACGGAAGGAGTAGGTCACGTCCCAGTACTCGGGCCGGCCCTGTGCCGCCACATTGGTACAACGCTGCACGTTCTGGGTCTGCACTTGCTGGCCGTTGGCGCCCATGCGCGAACCGACAACGGCGCCGGCAACAGCTCCTCCAGCGGTGGCGATGTCCTTGCCGGTGCCGCCGCCGACCTGGTGCCCCAGGATGCCGCCGATCAGCGCGCCAACCACCGCACCGCCAGGGTTGCTGCCACCACTGTTCTGGCTGACCTGCTCCTGCTCCATCCAGCAACGCTGCTCCACCGGCCCGACCACCGCACGGACCGAGGTCACATCCGCCTCGAAGGTGCGCTCGTCGCCACGGCGGCGGTTGTCATACACAGCGACTGGCGGCGGCGCGTAGCGCTGCTCCTCCACCCGGACTTGGGGGCCGACCTGGCGCACCGAGGACACCCGGTCGTTCATGCCCATGGCTGCCAGCGACGCATAGCGCCCCGGGCGCAGTACCGCGCAGCGGCCAGCAAAGGCGTTGTCCGTGCACGCCTCCCACGGGCCACCGAGCACCACCACCGAGGAGGCCCGGTCGTTGAAACCAAAGCGGCCGAAGTCATCAACCGGACGCTCGGCGGCGAACGAGCGCCCTTCAAAGTTCTCGCGCTCATAGAAGATGACCTGCGACGCCACAGCCGGCGGCATCGGAGCCGGCGCATAGCGGTTGTCTCCCACGCGCATGTTGCGGGCCACCGGACGCACCGAGGACACGCGGTCATTCAGGCCCATCTGGCCCAGCGACGCGTATTGGCCCGGGCGCAGCACGACGCAGCGGCCGCGAAAGCGTACGTCCTCGCAAACTTCCCACCGCTCCCAGCGCTCGCCATTCACGACCACCGAAGAGGCACGGTCGTTGAAGCCGAAACGCTCGAAGTTGCCGATCTGCCGCTGGGTCGTGAAAGTGCGTCCCTGGAAGTTGTCGTGTTCGTAGAAGTTGACCTCGGCGCTGGCCTGGGCAGCAATCAGCGTGGCGGCCAGTGCCAGGGTATGGCGGGTGATGATGTGCATGTGGTTCTCCTGTGGATGCATGGGCGGGTGGCAGCAAAGCGCCCTCACCTGACCAATGCCTGCACAGTACCCAAGGGCCCGGCAGTGGGTCCGTGCGATGGCATACAGACAGGCAGGGCAAGCGCCAACTCGGCGTTCTGTCCGACAGCCGGGAGTACGGCGGCAGCGGGCTGTCAGCCTAGGGATTTCTGGTTTCGAATTGCAAAGGTCATGGCCAAAGCAGCAATCGGCGCATGGATGGACAATGCGCGGTCCGCACCACCACCTGCCTCGAGGAGTTCCCATGACCAGCCAAGGCTTTGTTGCTTCACACGCCCGGGACGCCACGTTCGAGCGCGGCCTGCGATCGTTCTTTGAATACCGTGATCTGGGCGTCAAGGGCGCCACCGAGGGCCGGGTGGACGCGCATGTCATCCGCGCTGCCGCGGGAACCGCATTCTCCAGCCAGCCGCACCTGCACCGCACGCAATTCCAGCTGGTCTACATCCTCAAGGGCTGGATCGAGTTCGAATACGAGGGCCAGGGCGTGGTCCGGCTTGAAGCCGGCTCCTGCGTGCACCAGCCCCCCGGAATTCGCCATCGCGAACTGGGTCACAGCAACGACATCGAGATGCTGGAAGTGGTGTTGCCGGCGGGATTCGCAACCGAAGAGGTTCCGTCCGTCAACCCGGCATGACCCTGCGCCGTCAACTCTCGAGCGCAGCGTTTGCGCTGGTCTTGTCGGCCTGCGCCGACCTGCTGCCGCCTGCACAGCCCGGCATCGAACTGCCAGCACAATGGCAGGCACCACTGCCGCACGCGGGCACCGTGGGCGCGCTGACCCAGTGGTGGCTGCAGCAAGGGGACCCGCTGCTGGTTGAGCTCATTGCCGCCGCGCAAGCAGTTAGCCCGACCCTGGCGCAAGCGCTGTCGCGGGTGGAAGCCAGCCGCGCGCAGCAAACCGCTGCACGCGCCGCGCTGATTCCAAACCTGGGGGTACAGGCATCCGCAACCCGCGGGGTCAGTCAACCCAACCTGCCACTGGCCACCACGCTGCAAGGCGGCGTGCAGGCAGCATGGGAGCTGGATCTGGTCGGTGCCAACCGTGCCGTCAGCCGCGCTGCACTGGCCAACCTGGAAGGCAGCCAGGCCCAATGGCATGACGCCCGGGTTTCGGTGGCGGCCGAAGTCGCCACGCTGTACTACAGCCTGTCGACCTGCAAGCAGCAACTAAGCCTGGCTCAACAAGACGCCACGTCACGCCGGCAGACGGCGCGGCTGACAGACATCAACACTTCGGCTGGCTTTCTGGCACCGTCCGTCGCTGCCATGGCAAGGGCCAGCGCTGCCGAGGCAAGCAGCCGCGTCACGCAGCAAACGGCGCTGTGCGAACTGGACCTCAAGGCGCTGGTTGCCCTGACCGCCATGGCCGAGCCCGCGCTGAAGACCAAGCTGACTGCCAGGCTTGAAAAACCTGCCAAGGCAGTAGCTCTGGCCGTGACCAGCGTGCCGGCGCAGACCATCGCGCAACGTCCGGACGTGTTTGCTGCGGAGCGCGATGTCGTGGTCGCCAGCGCCCAGGTGGGCAGCGCCAAGGCGCAACGTCTGCCCCGGCTCAGCCTCAATGGCTCGATCGGTGCCATGCGGCTGACGGGAGGCGGCGTGGACCAGGAAGCCACCACCTGGTCCCTCGGGCCGCTGGCCGTGAGCCTGCCGCTGTTTGACGGGGGCCAGCGGGCTGCCGCTGTGACCGCAGCCGAGGCCAACTACCAGGCTGTGGTGACAGCCTACCGGGGCAAGGTGCGCCAGGCCGTGCGCGAAGTGGAACAGGCCCTGGTCAACCTGCAAAGCACCGGCTTGCGCGCCCAGGATGCAGTGGTCTCCACGCAAGGCTACGCCGAGGCCCTGGCCGCCACACAGGCGCGCTTTGGCCAGGGCCTGGCCAGCCTTTTGGAACTGGAAGAGGCCAGGCGCAATGCCCTGACCGCCGAGGCAACGCAGCTGAATCTGGTGCTGGAGCGCAACCGTGCCTGGGTCGCGCTGTACCGTGCTCTGGGTGGCGGCTTTGAACCGGACGCCGCTTCGCCATGACGCGCGCAAGCCCTGGCACCAGCTACCCACCCTTACCTGACTCTGCTGCACGATCAAACCCCAACATGCCGCTTCCATCCAACACCGCCACTGGTCAACTCCGGCCCAGGCCTGCCGCCACGGGCCTGCTGGCCAGCCTGGTCGCGCTGGCAGCCTTGAGCCTGCTTGCCAACTACAGCCAGGCAGCAGACGCCACCAAGCCCGGGGCGGCAGCCGCCAAACCGGCATTGACCGTCACCCTGACCCAAGCGCGCAGCAATGTGCTGGCCATCAAGCTGGCGGCCAACGGCAGCGTGGCGGCATGGCAGGAAGCCATCATCGGTACCGAGGCCAGCGGCTTGCGCGTTGCCGAACTGCACGCCAGCGTGGGCGACAGCGTCAAGCGCGGGCAACTGCTGGCCACATTTGCCGCCGAGAGCGTGCAGGCCGACGTGGCACTGGCGCGTGCCGCGCTGGCAGAGGCCCAGGCCAATGCGGCGGAGGCCACGGCCAACGCGGAACGGGCCCGCGCCGTTCAAGGCAGCGGCGCCATCAGCGCGCAGCAGGTCAACCAGTACCTGACGCAGGAGCAGACGGCCCGGGCCCGGGTCGAGTCGGCCCGGGCCCAGCTTGACGCACAGCAGCTGCGCCTGCGCCACACCCAATTGCTGGCGCCGGACGCCGGCGTCATTTCGGCCCGCATGGCCAGTCTGGGGGCGGTGGCTGGTGCCGGAGCCGAGATGTTCAAGTTGATCCGCCAGGGGCGGCTGGAATGGCGGGCCGAAGTCACCTCCGCCGAAATCGGCCGCATCACGCCCGGTATGGTGGTGCAGGTGACGGCGCCCAGTGGCGCACAGGCCAGGGGTCGGGTGCGTACCCTGGCACCCACGGTCGACGCCGCCACCCGCAACGGCCTGGTGTATGTGGACCTGCAAGCCACAGCCGGGGGCAGCTTCAAGCCAGGGATGTACGCCCGCGGCGAATTTGAACTGGGCAACTCGGCGGCGCTCACGGTGCCGCAGACCGCCGTGGTGATGCGGGAAGGTTTCAGTTACGTGGTCCAGGTCTCGCCGGACAACCGCGCGCGCCAGGTCAAGGTGCAGACCGGGCGCATCGTTGGTGACCAGATTGAAATCCGCAGCGGCGTCGGGCCTCAGGACAAACTGGTCACCAGCGGCGGCAGCTTCCTGAGCGAAGGCGACCTGGTGCGCGTGGTCGAAGCCCCCAGGCCAGCGGCGTCCGCAGCAGCCAGCAAATAGGAAACACGCGCCATGAATGTTTCCGCCTGGTCCATCAGGAACCCGATACCGGCAGCCATGCTCTTCGTGATGCTGACATTCGCCGGAATGCTGTCGTTCCAGAGCATGAAGGTCCAGCAGTTTCCCGATCTGGAGCTGCCCACGGTCACCGTGTCCGCATCCCTGCCCGGCGCCGCGCCGGCTCAGCTGGAAACCGAAGTGGCGCGCAAGCTGGAAAACGCCATTGCACCATTACAGGGCTTGAAGAACATCTACACCAAGGTCCAGGACGGGGGCGTCACCGTGACTGCCGAGTTCCGCCTGGAAAAGCCGACCCAGGAGGCCGTGGACGATGTGCGCAGCGCGGTCCAGGGCGCGCGCAGTGACCTGCCCAGCGATGTCCGCGACCCGGTGGTCAGCAAGATGAACCTGTCGGGCGCGCCGATCCTGGCGATGACCATCCGCTCCCCCCGGATGGATGAGGAGGGCCTCAGCTGGTTCGTGGACAACACCGTGGCCCGCAGGTTGCTGGGCGTCAGGGGCGTGGGCTCAGTGGTGCGGGTGGGCGGTGTCAGCCGCCAGGTGGAAGTGGCTCTGAACCCGTTGAAGCTGCAAGCCCTGGGCGCCACTGCGGCCGACGTTTCGCGCCAGTTGCGCCAGGTGCAGACCGAAAGCGCCGGCGGCCGTGCCGACCTGGGCGGCAGCGAACAACCGGTGCGTACCCTGGCCACCGTCAAGACTGTCGAGGAGCTGGCCCGGGTCGAGCTCAGCCTGGGTAGTGGTCAGCACCTGCGCCTGGACGAAGTCGCCACTGTCCGGGATACGGTGGCCGAGCCCCGTACCCTGGCGCTGCTCAATGGCGTGCCGGTCGTGGGTTTCGAAGTCACCCGCAGCAAGGGCGCCAGCGAGGTGGAGGTGGGTGTAGCAGTGCACGCTGCGCTGGCCGAGCTGAAGCAACAGCATCCCGACATGGAGCTCACCCAGGCCTTCGATTTCGTCACGCCGGTGGCCGAGGAATTTGATGCCTCCATGATCATGCTGTACGAAGGCGCGATCCTGGCGGTGATCGTGGTCTGGCTGTTCCTGCGCAACTGGCGCTCAACCCTGGTGTCGGCCGTGGCACTGCCCTTGTCCGTGATACCCGCCTTCATCGGCATGGCGTACCTGGGGTTCTCGATCAACACCGTGACGCTGCTGGCGATATCCCTGGTGATCGGCGTGCTGGTGGATGACGCCATCGTCGAGGTCGAAAACATCGAGCGGCATCTACACATGGGCAAGACACCCTACCAGGCTGCCATGGAGGCAGCGGATGAAATTGGCCTGGCGGTCATTGCCACCACCTTCACCCTGGTGGCAGTGTTCCTGCCAACCGCCTTCATGTCGGGCATCCCGGGCAAGTTCTTCAAGCAGTTTGGCTGGACCGCCGCGCTGGCAGTGATGGCCTCGCTGGTGGTGGCCCGGGTATTGACGCCCATGATGGCGGCCTACGTCATGAAGCGCAGTCCGCGGCCGCACCGGGACCCTTTCTGGATGGCCGGCTACATGAAAGCCAGTGCCTGGGCATTGCGGCATCGCTGGATCACCATGGCTGCTGCGGGCGCCTTCTTCGTTGGCTCGGTGATGCTGATTCCGCTGTTGCCCACCGGTTTCATACCGGCGGACGACAACTCGCAGACGCAGGTCTACCTGGAACTGCCACCAGGCTCCACGCTGGCGCACACGCGCGACGCGGCCGAGTCTGCACGCCAGATGCTGGCCAAGGTGGCACACGTCAAGAGTGTCTACACCACCATCGGCGGCGGCGCCGTGGGCTCGGACCCGTTCGCGCCTTCGGGCACCGCTGAGGTCCGCAAGGCCACCCTCACCATCCTGCTGGACGAACGCGGCGCGCGGCCCCTGAAGCAGGGCATTGAAAACAACATCCGTGCCGCCATGGCCGAACTGCCCGGTGTGCGTAGCAAGGTGGGGCTGGGCGGGTCAGGCGAGAAGTACCAACTGGTTCTCACCGGCGAGGAACCGCAGGCATTGGCCACGGCAGCAGCTGCGGTGGAGCAGGACCTGCGCACCATCGCCGGCCTGGGCAGCATCACATCCAGCGCCAGCCTGATCCGCTCCGAGATTGCGGTACGGCCCGACTTTGCCCGTGCCGCCGATCTGGGTGTCACCAGCACCGCGATTGGCGAGACCTTACGCATCGCCACGGTGGGCGACTACGACACCGCCCTGGCCAAACTGAACCTGAGCCAGCGCCAGGTGCCGATCGTCGTCAAGCTGGTGGACTCCGCCCGCCAGGACCTGGACTTGCTCTCGCGGCTGACAGTGCCTGGCGCCAGAGGGCCGGTGATGCTCAGCCAGGTAGCTACGCTGGAGATGTCTGGCGGCCCGGCAGTGATTGACCGGCTCAACCGCAGCCGCAACATCACTTTTGAAGTGGAACTCTCCGGCGCACCGCTGGGTGATGTGGCCGCGGCGGTAGAGAAGCTGCCCAGCATCACCAACCTGCCTGCGGGCGTGAAGCAACTGACGCAAGGCGACGCGGAGATCATGGGAGAGCTGTTCGCCAGCTTCGCCCTGGCCATGCTCACCGGCGTGATGTGCATCTACATCGTGCTGGTGCTGCTCTTCAAGGATTTCCTGCACCCGTTCACGATCCTGGCGGCGCTGCCACTGTCACTGGGTGGCGCCTTTGTCGGCCTGCTGATTGCCGGCAAGAGTTTTTCCATGCCGTCATTGATCGGCCTGATCATGCTGATGGGCATTGCCACCAAGAACTCGATCCTGCTGGTGGAGTACGCCATCATGGCGCGGCGCGACCAGGGCATGAACCGCTTCGACGCGTTGATGGACGCCTGCCACAAGCGGGCCCGCCCGATCGTCATGACCACCCTGGCCATGGGTGCCGGCATGTTGCCGCTGGCCGCCGGCTGGGGTACTGCCGACAACAGCTTTCGCAGCCCGATGGCCGTGGCGGTGATAGGCGGCCTGGTGACCTCCACCATTTTGAGCCTGCTGGTGATTCCATCGGTGTTCACGCTGATGGATGACCTGGAGCACCTGATGGGCAGGCTGAAGCGCCGGCTGCTGCGCAGGAAGGGCAGCGCCACTGACGGCGAGCCCGCGCCGGATGTGCCCTGAGCCGAGGACCAGTTGCCGAGCCAGAAAAGAAAAGAAAAGAAAAGGCCGCCAACTGTATGTCGTTGGCGGCCTTTGTCAGGTCGTATGGTGGTGCAGTGCGGACCCGGGTTCAAACCCGTTCTTGGGACAGGTGAGTACTGGTGAAGCTGTATGTCCCCTGTTTGCGGAGTTCGGCCTTTTTGGATTGTGAAAGCTTGGCTGTCCAAGCGGGTCAACCATCCCGACCAATTGATGCTGGAATATTCGCCAAGCTTCTGGATGCCACCATCCATGCTAGATTTCACGGGTAGTAACATTTGACTACCTGCGGAATTGGAGCCCGAAATGAACTCTTCAAACATCGCGAGCAAGCCCACCAGCTTGAAGTTGCCCGCTGCGCTCAAAACGCAACTTGAGAGTGACGCCCAGAGGGCGGGCTTGAGCCTTCACGCATTTATGGTGCAGACCCTGGCCGACTCAGTGCACCGCACTCGTCTGCGTGATGCATTTATGCAAGACTCCCTCACCGCATTGAGCGACATGAAGACCAGCCAGTCGGGCTACGAACTAGGCAATGTCCAAGCCTACTTTTCAGATCTGGCCAGCCATCGCAAAGGGCTGAAAGCCAAGCCAGGAGATCTTGCTCCCACGCGGATGGACTGATTTCATGCCTCGTGTATTTCTGAGCCAGGCAGCATTTGATGACCTCTGTCGGCTGGAAGAGTTTCTTGTCGAGTCAGACGATCCGATGGCTGGCGAGTTGCTGGATTTCATTCTTGACGCGTTGCAAGTTTTGACGCACCAGCCCGCCATCGGACGGCCGGTTGACCATGGATTGCGAGAACTCATTATTTCGCGTCGGCGCAGCGGTTATCTGGCGCGCTATGAGTTCAATGATGCCCACGATATGGTTCTTGTGGCACGCATTCGCCATCAACGGGAATCCGGATACTCAGAGGGCGAGCTTTGATGAACATTTATCCCACCGTCACTTGAGTTCATACCAGACACCACGCCCACCGCCCTGCTGATTCAAATGGCCATGTTCAACCAGGTTGCGGAAATGTTGCTTCAGCGTGTTGCGACTAACGCCAGTCAATTTGATGGCGTCCCCAATCGTGATACGGCCGTGTTCCCGCGCAAATTCAACGATCTGCAATGACAGATCCGGCAAGGCAGCCAAAACGATTCTTTCGCGTTCGACTTTCTTCTCCAGACGCCTGACCTGCTCAGCCAGCGAGCGCAGGAAAAAAACCAGCCACGGTTGCCAATTGGGCGCATCCGCTCGGATGGACCCCTGCGTCTGCCGCAGTGCCAGGTAGTAGGCTTCCTTGTTGAGCTCGATCACGCTTTCCAGTGAGCTGTATGGCACATAGGCATAGCCTGCTTGAATGAGCAGCAATGTTGTCAGCACACGGCTGAGTCGGCCGTTGCCGTCCTGGAATGGATGAATTTCCAGGAATACGACCACGAAGATGGCTATGACCAGCAGTGGGTGCAGTTGCGCTTTGTCGCGCTCATCATTAACCCAGGCCACCAATTCGGCCATCAGACGGGGCGTATCGAATGGACTTGCCGTCTCAAACACGATGCCAATCTGCTCCTCGTTTTCGTCGAACGCGGCCACACCATTTGAATTGGTCTTGTACTGCCCCCGGTGGCGTGCGTCCTTCGCACTGTGGCGTAACAGAATCTGGTGCAGCTGCTTGACGTGGTTCTCGTTGAACGGGATATCCCTCCAGGAGTTGAACACCAAGTCCATCAACTCGGCGTAGCCAGCCACCTCCTGCTCGTCGCGCGTCTCGAAAGCATGGATCGCGAGGTTTGACAACAGCTTTTCCACCTCCCGATCCGTCAGTTTGCTGCCTTCGATACGGGTCGACGAGCCAACGCTCTCAATGGTGGCAACCCTGAGCAGGGCAGACAGGCGGTCGGGCGCGAGGGTCCCAAGGGCGCGCCAGGCACCTTTGAACTCGTCGATCCGAGCGATCAAGCACAGGATCTCTGGCGAGATGTGGAGGGTGTTGGTGCGGAACACGGAACCAGTATCACACCCAATTTCGCCCATTCATCAGCACTTTATCGCCTCTAGCGGGAAAAAATGGGCGCAAACGGGTGGTTTTATTGGGTCACCAGCCTTTGGGCATGTGTAAAACACGAGGTAGCTTGACTGCCAACGGCGAAAAGCAACTCCTCCACGAGACGACTCAACTCGGAATTTCGGCTGCAAACATCAGACACGTTGACGTAGCAGCCGGAACGCAAGGCTGTTTCTGCGCCCGGAGCCACCGAGTAGTAGCTACGTCAGGC
>JANMKM010000367.1:0-5649 GCA_031372035.1 Rhodoferax sp.
GCTGCACGTGGTGCCGCTGCAGCTATTGGCCTACCACACCGCCTGCGCCAGAGGGACGGATGTAGATAAACCGAGAAACCTGGCCAAGTCGGTGACCGTCGAATGACGGGCACCGACATGGCGGGGCGCGTAGGGGCCGCCAACAAATCAGGTATCGTGGCCCCCACATGAGCGACGCCATTCTGTCCATCACCGGTCTGTCCAAGACCTACGCCTCGGGCTTCCAGGCGCTCAAAAATGTCAACCTGCAGATCCGGCGCGGCGAGATCTTTGCCATGCTGGGGCCCAATGGTGCCGGCAAGACGACGCTGATCAGCATTGTCTGTGGCATCGTCAACGCCAGTACCGGTCGCGTGCTGGTGGACGGCCACGACATTGCGGCGGACTACCGGGCCGCGCGCGCGCTGATCGGGCTGGTGCCGCAGGAGCTGACCACCGAGGCTTTCGAGACCGTCTGGAACACGGTGACATTCAGCCGCGGGCTGTTCGGCAAGCCGCCGAATCCGGCGCATATCGAGAAGGTGCTGAAGGATCTGTCGCTGTGGGACAAGAAAGACAACGCGATCCGCACGCTGTCGGGCGGCATGAAGCGCCGGTTGCTGATTGCCAAGGCCTTGTCGCACGAACCCAGGGTGCTGTTCCTGGACGAGCCCACCGCCGGCGTGGATGTGACGCTGCGCAAGGAGATGTGGCAGCTGGTGAGGGCGCTGCGCGACACCGGCGTCACCATCATTCTGACCACGCACTACATCGACGAAGCCGAAGAGATGGCGGACCGCATCGGCGTCATCAGCAAGGGCGAGATCATCCTGGTGGAAGACAAGGTGGAGCTGATGCGCAAGCTGGGCAAGAAGCAGCTGACCCTGCAGCTGGCACAGCCCCTGGCGCAGCTGCCAGCCGCGCTGGCAAAGCTGCCCCTGATGCTGGCGGGCCATGGTGGCGCCCTGGTCTACACCTACGACGCGCACAACGAGCATTCCGGCATTGCCGAACTGCTGCAGTCGCTGGACGCCGCGGGCATCGCGTTCAAGGACCTGCAGACCAGCGAGAGTTCGCTCGAAGACATCTTTGTCAGCCTGGTCCGGGACGGGGACGCCACATGAACATCCACGCCATCCGCGCGATCTACCGCTTCGAGATGGCGCGCACCATTCGCACCCTGCTTCAAAGCATCGTCTCGCCGGTGGTCTCGACCTCGCTCTATTTCGTGGTGTTCGGCTCGGCCATTGGTTCGCGCATCCCGGAGGTGGGCGGCGTCAGCTACGGCGCCTTTATCGTGCCGGGGCTGGTGATGCTGTCGTTGCTGACGCAAAGCATTTCCAATGCATCCTTCGGCATCTATTTCCCCAAATTCACGGGCACGATCTACGAGCTGCTTTCGGCGCCAGTGTCGGCGCTGGAGATCGCGATCAGCTATGTCGGCGCTGCGGCCACCAAGTCGATCATGTTGGGCCTGATCATCCTGGCGACAGCGGCGCTGTTTGTACCGATGAAAATCCTGCATCCCGGCTGGATGCTGTTGTTTCTGGTGCTGACCTCGGTCACCTTCAGCCTGCTGGGCTTCATCATCGGCATCTGGGCCGACGGTTTTGAGAAGCTGCAATTCATCCCGACGCTGATCGTCACGCCCTTGACATTCCTGGGCGGCAGCTTCTATTCCATCGACATGCTGCCACCGTTCTGGCAGACCGTGAGCCTGTTCAACCCGGTGGTCTACCTGGTCAGCGGCTTTCGCTGGAGTTTCTACGGCGTGTCGGACGTGGGCGTGGGCATCAGCCTGGGCATGACCGTGCTGTTCATGGCGCTGTGCATGGGCGGCGTGACCTGGATTTTCCGGACCGGCTACCGATTGAAGAGCTGAAAGCAACATCTGCCATGAACGAACCCGATGCCATTCCTGCCCGCCCTGAACTGCCCGACCGTTTGTGCGTGGACCCCCGCAGCCCCCACCACGTGGCGGCCGTGTTCGCACACGACATCGGCATCCGGCTGAACGGCAAAGAGCGGTTCGATGTGGAGGAGTACTGCATCAGCGAGGGCTGGGTCAAGGTACCGGCAGGCAAGACCCGGGATCGCAGAGGCAACCCGGTGTTGATCACCCTGAAGGGCAAGGTCGAAGCTTTTTACCGCTGAGTGCGGTACGGGCCGGGTTGGGTGGGAGCGTCGGTACAAAGCCTTCAGACCGGTACGGAGGGCCAGAAATCGGCTAGAAATGCCTCAAACGGCAAAGAAAGGCCTAAATAACCCCCTAAATCTGCCGTTAAGAAGACTACGAGCCCGACAAAAAGCCTGCCCTGTGCACTTCTGAAACCCGGTACCACCATGCAACTGCCGTCCCTTGACCGATCCTCCAATCTGCGCCCAGCCGGCGCAGATCTGGGCGTGATCGGTGTCAGGGTGCTGCCGGTGGCGCCGGTCAATCCACCGGCGCCGATCGCGGTGCAGGGCGTAGTGGTGGAGATCAACCCGGCAAATATGGCGAACAAGCCGCAGACCGGTGAGGCGGCGTTGCGCAGCGTTTCCGACCCCGGCCGCCGCGGGTCTGAGGCCGCCACGGCCGAGCGCGACTGGACCATCCAGCGGCCCAAGCCGGAGGAAGTCAAGGTGCCGCCGCCGGAACCGATATCGAAGATGCTGCTGGCGTTCCTGCAGTCCATGTGGCGCGCCAGTGGCAGCGTAGTGGAAATGGCGCAGCATCCAGAAAAGGTCCAGACCATCAGCCAGGACCCTAACGCCGTGCCGGGTGCACTGGCGAAGGAAGTGCTGACCTACTCGCCCACCAAGATCCGCAAGCCGGAAAACCTGTAGCCCGGCCCGGTAGCCGGGTGCCGGCCGCGTACCATCGGCCCATGCACAGTTCCGCCTTGGTGCTTTTCTCGGGTGGCCAGGATTCCACCTCCTGCCTGGCCCATGCGCTGCAGTCCTATGAGCGTGTGGAAACCATTGGCTTTGACTATGGCCAGCGGCATCGGGTCGAACTCGACGCGCGGCTGGTGGTGCTGGCTGAGCTGCGCCGCCAGTTCCCGCGCTGGGACAGCCGGCTCGGCCAGGACCATGTCCTCGATCTCGCGGTGCTGGGCCGTGTCAGCGAAAGCGCCCTGACCCGGGACATGGCGATCGCCATGGAAAGCAGCGGGCTGCCCAACACCTTTGTGCCCGGTCGCAACCTGTTGTTCCTGACGCTGGCCGGCGCACTGGCATACCGCCGGGGGCTGGATGTGATCGTCACCGGCGTCTGTGAGACCGATTTCTCCGGTTACCCCGATTGCCGCGATGACACCATGAAAGCCATGCAGCTGGCGCTGTCACTGGGCATGGACCGGCGCTTTCTGATCGAAACACCGCTGATGTGGACCGACAAGGCCGCGACCTGGCGCATGGCGCAAGCGTTGGGCGGGGACGCCCTGGTGGAGCTGGTGATCGAGCACACCCATACCTGCTATCTGGGAGACCGTTCGCAACGCCATGACTGGGGCTATGGCTGCGGCAGCTGCCCGGCTTGTACATTGCGGGCACGTGGGTTTGCGGCGTTCCGCGAGACGCCGAGGCCCTGACGCTGGGGTGCCTGCAAGTGGCCGTCAGGTCAGGCGTTGCTGACGCCGCTGGCCACATGCCCGGACGGCACATGCAGCGCGGCGGAATCCACGTGTCCGGTCTGGTCGTCGAAGAAGAAGTCGGGCTCGAATTCGCGCAGGAATTCGCCCTTGGGCAGGCCGCCCAGGAACATGGCTTCGTCGACCTCGATGTTCCAGTCCATCAGGGTGCGGATCGCCCGCTCGTGGGCCGGGGCGCTGCGCGCAGTAACCAGCGCGGTACGGATGCGCATCGTGGCAGTGCCTTCACGCTGCAGCCGCTGCAGCGCCGACAGCAGCGGCTTGAACGGGCCGGCCAGCAGGGGCTGTGCTGCCTTGTCGCTCTCGTGCTGGTAAAACGCGGAGAGGCCTTGCGACTGGAACACCCGCTCGGCCTCGTCGCTGAACAGCACGGCGTCGCCGTCAAAGGCGATGCGCACCTCGTCCGGATGGGCCTCACTGGCATGCGCTGAATGGGGATAGACCTGCGCCGCCGGCACGCCAGCCGCCAGAGCGGCACGCACGTCGCTCAGGTGCGCCGAGAGGAACAGGTTGGCGTGCAAGGGCTGGAGATAGCGCCAGGGCGGCTGGCCACGGGTGAAGCTGCCACGCTGGATCGCCAGGCCGTAGTGCTTGGCCGAGCGGAACACGCGCATGCCGGAGACGGGGTCATTGCGTGACAGGATCACCACTTCCACGGGCTGGCCGGAACCGGGCAGGTCGTTGAAGGCCAGCAGTTTGCGCACCAGCGAGAACGCGACACCGGGCTTGGCCGGCTGCTCCAGCCGCTGCAGCTGCAGGGCCATGTAGGCACTGTCGTCGCCGGCCTCAAATACCCGGTTTTCTTCCTCGAAATCAAACAGGGCGCGCGAGGAGATCGCGACCACGAGTTTGCCTTCCAGGGTGGCGGGCACGGCGCTGCGTTCCGTCAGCGTACGAGCTGGTTGAGCTGGATGATCGGCAGCAGCACCGCCAGCACGATCAGCATCACCACCAGCCCCATGGCCACGATCAGCAGTGGCTCCAGGATGGTCGCCAGCTGCAGCGCCCGGCGCTGGACCTCGTTGCTCAGTTGCCGGGCTGCACGCTCCAGCATCAGTGGCAGCTGCCCGGTTTGTTCACCGAGCCGGGCAAACATGCTGATCAGGGCTGGAAAGCGCTTCTTTTGCGCCATCGCCGCAGCCAGCGGCGCGCCCTCACGCACCAGCACCAGCGCATCCAGCGCATCGGCGCGCATCGCCCGGTTGGACAGGGTTTCAGCTGCGCCCTGCAGCGCCCGCAGGATCGGTACACCGGCGGCGGCCAGCATCGCCAGGGTGCTGGCGAAACGGGCCGCGTTGTAGCCACGGGCCAGCCGGCCCAGCACCGGCAGCCTGAGCCAGGCGGCATCGAAGCGCTGGCGGAACGGCTCGCCCAT
This sequence comes from Rhodoferax sp., assembly GCA_031372035.1. GTDB lineage: Bacteria > Pseudomonadota > Gammaproteobacteria > Burkholderiales > Burkholderiaceae_C > CAISIP01. The sequence goes on from JANMKM010000367.1 coordinate 4,990, forward strand.
CCAGGCCAGGCGAAAGGACAGCGCCGCTGCCACTGCCGCCCCCAGCATCAGCCAGATGTAGCTGCGCACCAGGTCCGCCAGCCCGAGCATGATGACGGTGAGCAGGGGCAGGGCGCGCTTGCTGCCGGCAAATACGCTGGCCACCTGGGGCACCACATAGGTCAGCAGGAACAGCACGATGGTGATCGCCACCAGCGTCACGATGGCGGGGTACAGGGCGGCGCCGGTCAGCTTGGCGTTGAGCGCCTGGCGCTCTTCCAGGTCGTCGGCCAGGCGCTCCAGCACCAGCCCCAGGTTGCCACTCTGTTCGCCGGCGCCGATCACGCCGCTGTAGATGGCCGAGAACTCGCGTGGATGTCCGGACAGCGCCTTGGCAAAGGTGGCGCCACCATTGACCTCGGCCCGCAGTGCGGCGATCAGGTTGCGCTGGCCCTCGTTGGGTGCCTCGTCGCTCAGCGATGTCAGTGCACGCTCCAGCGCCAGGCCTGATGAAACGAGGCCGGCCATCTGGCGGGTGAAGATCGCCAGCTGGGTGGCGTTGAACGCACGCTTGGTGAACAACCGGTTGCCGGGGCCTGCGGCGGACTGGCCCTGGGCCGTGCCGTTGCCAGCCGCCACCGGTTCCACCAGCACCGGAACCAGCGCCTGGGCCCGCAGCAG
>JANMKM010000437.1:0-11021 GCA_031372035.1 Rhodoferax sp.
GTAGAGGTTGTCGAACTTGCTCTTGGTCACCGAATCGTTGACGTTGATGGCGCGAAACAGCAGCGTGCCCTTGGCGCTCATCTCGTTGAGGCGGTGCACGCCGGTGGTGGTTTCTTCGGTCACGCCGATGATCTCGGCCGACTTGCGCGTGTACCAGGCGCCGTCCTGCGCCAGCCTGGCCTTGATCGCGGCGTACAGGATGCGCTCTTCCTCGCTGGTGGGATCGGCGAGAACGCCTTGATCTTTTTCAGCCCTCTGGCCCAGGTGCATCAGCAGCGTGGCGTCGCCGCCGTCGTCCAGGATCATGTTCGGGCCTTCGCCTTTCGCGCCCTGGGGGCCGAAGTCGAAGATGCGGTGCGTGTAGTCCCAGTAGTGCTCCAGCGTCTCGCCCTTGACCGCAAACACCGGCGTGCCGGCCGCGGCGATGGCCGCCGCCGCATGGTCCTGCGTCGAGAAGATGTTGCACGAGGCCCAGCGCACCTGGGCGCCGAGCGCCTGCAGCGTCTCGATCAGCACCGCGGTCTGGATCGTCATGTGCAGCGAGCCGGTGATGCGCGCGCCCTTGAGCGGTTGGCTGGCAGCGAACTCCTCGCGGATCGCCATCAGGCCAGGCATTTCGGTTTCGGCGATGCGGATTTCCTTGCGGCCCCAGGCGGCAAGCGACAGGTCGGTGACGGCGTGGTCCGGGGTGGTCAGGGGTTTGAGAACGGCGTTCATGGACGGCTCCAAAGTGGGTTGTTACGGCTGAACCAGGCACTGCACGCGGGGGAGTTTTTGTCTCACCACACAAGAACAGTGGGTGAGCGCCGTTGGTGACGCGGCCGGCAGGATGCCGGACCGTGCATTCCGAGCCTCATTCACACATGCGTGAACTGCAACGCTCCTCGGAAGGCGATGATTCTAGCTGTTTCGCTGAAATCCGCGCAAGCACGCGCTACGCTGTCTGCGAAAATGCGTGTTTGCCCCGGTCGTTGGGCCCCATGGAGTTGTCTTGTCTTTTGCCCACGAAACCCGGCGCCGCCGCACTTTTGCCATCATTTCCCACCCCGACGCCGGCAAGACCACGCTGACCGAAAAGCTGCTGCTGTTCTCGGGTGCGATCCAGATTGCCGGCTCGGTCAAAGCCCGCAAGGCCACCCGCCACGCCACCAGCGACTGGATGGAGATCGAGAAGCAACGCGGTATCTCGGTGGCCAGCTCGGTGATGCAGATGCTGTACCGGGACCATGTCATCAACCTGCTGGACACGCCCGGCCACAAGGACTTCTCCGAGGACACCTACCGGGTGCTGACGGCGGTGGATTCCGCCCTGATGGTGATCGATGCTGCCAACGGTGTGGAAGCCCAGACCCGGCGCCTGATCGAGGTCTGCCGCCAGCGCAACACACCGATCATCACCTTCGTCAACAAGATGGACCGCGAGGTGCGCGAGCCGCTGGCGCTGCTGGATGAGATCGAGACCGAATTGGGCATGCCCTGCGTGCCACTGACCTGGCCGGTGGGGCAGGGCAAGAGCTTTGCCGGCATCATCAACATGCGCACCCAGGCCATGACGGTGTTCCAGTCCGGCTCCGACCGCCGGCCGCAGGACTTCGACACCATTCCGCTCACCGAGACCGCAGTGCTGCACAAGCGTTTCGGCAGCGAGTTTGATGAGGCCATGCAGAACATGGAGCTGGTGGTAGGCGCGTCCCCGGCCTTCGACCGCGAGGCTTTTCTGGCTGGCAAGCAGACGCCGGTGTTCTTCGGCTCCGGTGTCAACAACTTTGGCGTGATGGAGGTGCTGGAGGCGCTGGTGGACTTGGCGCCGCCGCCGCAGCCGCGCACCAGTTCGCTCAGCGCGGGCGGTATCCCGCAGCTGCGCAGCGTGAACCCGGATGACGAGGCCTTTGCCGGCGTGGTGTTCAAGGTGCAGGCCAACATGGACCCCTCGCACCGCGACCGTATCGCCTTCGTGCGCATGTGCTCGGGCCGCTATACGCCGGGCATGAAGCTCAAGGTGCAGCGCACTTCCAAGGAATTGCGGCCCACCAGCGTCGTGACCTTCATGAGCCAGCGCCGCGAGGCCGTGGAAGAAGCCTATGCCGGCGATATCGTCGGCTTCACCACCCATGGCGGCGTGCAACTGGGCGACACCATCACCGATGGCAGCGTGGCCCTGCAGTTCACCGGGCTGCCGTTCTTCGCGCCCGAGCTGTTCATGACCGTGATCCTGCGCAACCCTTTGCGCACCAAGCAACTGCAGGCCGGGCTGGCGCAGCTGGGCGAGGAGGGCGCGATCCAGGTGTTCCGGCCGAATATTGGCGGGCCGATGCTGCTGGGTGCAGTGGGCCAGCTGCAGTTCGAGGTGGTGCAGCACCGGCTCAAGGGCGAATACGACGCCGACATCCGGCTTGAATCGAGCCAGTTTGTCGGTGCCCGCTGGATCACGGCCGACACGCCGCAGGAGCTGCGCGCCTTTTGCGAGGCCTATCCCATGCGCATGGCGCTGGACGCGGCCGACACCCTGGCATACCTGACCACCTCGCAGTATGACGTGCGCTTGGCTCAGGAGCGCTTCCCGAAGATCCACTTCCATCCCTTGCGTGAGCATGCCGGGCTTGCGCTGCAGGCAGCGGCGTAATAAAGGGCTTTCAATCCATGCTGCCTCTTGCGCAGTGGCCGCTGGAGCAACGCCAGCAGATCGTTGGCGTCTTCACCGACATCGATGACACGCTGACGACGCAAGGTGCGATCACGTCTGACGCGTTGCGCGCGTTGAACGAACTCAAGGCCGCTGGCATGCATGTGATCCCGATCACAGGCCGGCCTGTGGGCTGGAGCGAGCCCTTTGCCCTGCAGTGGCCGGTGGATGCCATCGTTGCCGAGAACGGTTCTGTGGCACTCCTCCGGCCCGGGGCGCCGGCTTCTAGCGGGGCGCAAACCGGGCCGCAAGGCTCACAGAAAAAGCGCGGAGCGCTATCAAAGTTGTATCAACAAGATGCTGCCACACGTTCTGTGAACTACCAGAGGATGCAGACCGTGACACAGATGGTTCTGGCCGAAGTGCCTGGCGCCGCCCTGGCGCAGGACTCGGCCGGGCGGGAGACCGACATTGCCATCGACCACAGCGAATTCAGCCACCTGCCGCCCGAGCAGATCGCGCAGGCGGTGCGCATCATGCAGGAGCAGGGCATGAGTGCTACCGTCAGCAGCATCCACATCAACGGCTGGTTTGGTGCGCACAACAAGCTCGAAGGCGCGCGCTGGATCGTGCGCTCGCTGTTCGGCTGGGACCTGGATGCGCAGCTCGCGCGTTGGGTCTACGTGGGCGACTCCACCAACGACCAACTGATGTTTGCGCACTTTCCGCACAGCGTGGGCGTGGCCAATATCAGCCGCTTTCTGCCGGAGCTGACACACCGGCCGCGCTACATCACGGTGCAGGAGCGTGGTGCCGGCTTCGCCGAAGTGGCGTCCGCCTTTCTGGCGGCAAGGGCGGGAGATTGATACTGGGGCGACGGAGCCCGTATGGCCCCCTCGCCCGCGTGCGGTAGCGGGTTGGGGTGAGGGTAAAGGATTCGGGCCCTATATCCGCGCCAGATGGCAAGCTGCCAGCTGGCCAGGCGTGATGGGCAGCAGTTCCGGCCGTGACGCGTCACATTGCGGCTGCGCGTCGGGGCAGCGCGCGGCATAGGGGCAGGCGCTCGGCGGATGTGGGCGCGGCGCGACCACGATGCTGCGCCGGCGCAGCGCGGGCTCACGCAGCGGCTGCATCGCGGGCACGGCAGCCAGCAGAGCCCGGGTATAAGGATGGGCAGCATGGCGGAACAGGGTCTCGGGCGCGCCTTGCTCCACCACCCGGCCCTGGAACATTACAGCCACCTCATCACACACATGGTTGACCACGGCCAGGTCGTGGCTGATCAGCAGGTAGGTCACTTCATAGCGCTGCTGCAGGTCCTGCATCAGGTTCAGCACCTGGGCCTGGACCGAGACATCCAATGCGCTGACGGGCTCGTCGGCCACGATCAGCTTCGGTCGCGTGATCAGCGCCCGCGCAATCGCAATGCGTTGCCGCTGGCCACCGGAAAACTCATGCGGGTACTTGTCCAGGTCGCTCAGCCGCAGGCCCACCGACAGCAGCGTCTGGCCGGCATGCTCGCGCAGCTCCGCCTTGCTGACGCCACCTTGCGCCGCCAGCGGCTCGGTGACGATGCGCAGCACCGACTGGCGTGGACCGAGTGAGCCATAGGGCTCCGGGAACACCATCTGGAAGTCACGCCGCGCCGCGCGCAGCGCCGCGGGCTCCAGCTGTTGCAGGTCCTGCCCCAGGATGCGCACGCTGCCGCTGTCGGGCCGCTCCAGGGCCATCACCAGCCGCGCCAGCGTTGACTTGCCCGAGCCGGATTCACCCACGATGCCCAGCGAGCGCCCGCCGTGCATATGCAGGCTCACTCCGCGCAGGGCATGCACCAGCGGCGGCGCGTGCCACAGGTGTTCGCGCGGCAGCGCGTAGCTGCGGGTCAGGTTCTCGGCTTGCAGCAGGGGCGCAGTAGTTTGATTCATAGGCGCAACTGCGCTGCCGCATCCAGCCGGAAGCAGCTGGCGCGGTGCTGCTGCCCCAGATCGCTGGCCACAGGCCGCTGGCTGATGCACTCAGGCATGGTCAGCGCACAGCGGCCGGCAAAGGGGCAACCGACCGGCAGGTCCACCAGTTCCGGCACCGAGCCTTCGATGGTGTGCAAGGGCGCGCCGCGTGCGGCGCCAAGCTTGGGCCTGGCACCAAACAGGCCGCGCGTGTAGGGATGCGCCATGTGGTCGAACACGGTGCCGGTGGGGCCGCTCTCGACCACCGCACCGCCATACATCACCAGCATCCGCTCGACGTTCTGCGCGATCACACCCAGGTCGTGCGAGATCAGCAGCAGCGCCATGTGCTGCTCCTGCACGAGGTCGTGGATCAGGTCCAGGATCTGGCCCTGGATCGTCACGTCCAGCGCGGTGGTGGGTTCGTCGGCAATCAGCAGGTCCGGGCCGCAGGCCAACGCCATGGCGATCGTGATGCGTTGCCGCTGGCCACCGGAGAACTGGTGCGGGTACGCGTCAAAGCGCGCCGCTGCATTGGCAATGCCTACCCGCTCCAGCAAGGCGATGGCCTGGATGCGGGCCGCCGCCCGGCTGGCGCCACGGTGCAGGCGCAATGGTTCGGCCACCTGTGCGCCAATGCTGTGAACCGGGTTGAGCGCCGTCATCGGCTCCTGGAAGATCATGCCGATGCGGTCGCCGCGCAGCCGGCACAGCACGTCGTCGCTCTGGCCCACCAGCTCCTGGCCGGCCAGGCGGATGCTGCCGCTGACCTGGGCATTCTCCGGCAGCAGGCCCAGCAGCGACAGCGCCGTGATCGACTTGCCACAGCCCGACTCACCGATCAGCCCCAGGGTCTGGCCGCGCTCCAGCGTGAAGCTGACGCCGCGCACCGCTTCGGCCGGCCCGCGTTGGGTCTGCAGCCGCACGTGCAAGTCGCTTACCTCGAGCAAAGGCGGGGCGTTCGGTGTCGCTGCGAGACGCAGCGCCTCTTCCGTCCGTCCAACCCTGCGCAAGGCAGGCTTGGAGCCGCGGACGTCAGCGCCTTGGGGCGGCCCGGCGGCGCTCAAGATCTGCTTCCTCGAATGTGTTTCATCGCTTGCGGCTCAGACGCGGGTCGAGCAGGTCGCGCAAGCCATCGCCCAGCAGGTTCAGGCCCAGCACCGCCAGCACGATGGCCACGCCGGGGAACACGGCCAGCAGTGGTGCCTGGAACAGCAGGGTCTGGGCGTCGGCCAGCATCCGGCCCCAGGAGGGCTGCGGCGGTTGTGTGCCCAGGCCCAGGTAGGACAGCGCTGCCTCGGCCAGGATGGCAATGGCGAAGCGGATCGTGATCTGTACGATCAGGATCGACAGCACATTGGGCAGCACGTGCTCGAAAGTAATGCGCCAGGGGCCCTTGCCGCAGGCCCGGGCCGCCAGCACAAACTCGCGTGTCCAGATGGCATTGGCCGAGGCCCGGGTGATGCGGGCAAAGGTGGGGATGTTGAAGATGCCGATGGCAATGATGGAGTTGACGATGCCGGCGCCGAATACCGCTGTCATCATGATGGCCGAGAGGATGGCCGGGAAGGCAAAGGTGAAGTCCGCCAGCCGCATGATCAGCTCTTCCAGCCAGCCGCGCTTGGCAGCGGCCAGCAGTCCCAGGCCAGCCCCGACCGTCAGGCCGATGCCGACGGCGATCACGCCCACCAGGATAGAGTTGCGGGCGCCCACCAGCAATAGTGAGGCCACATCGCGGCCGAAGGCGTCGGTGCCCAGCCAGTGCTGCAAGTCCGGCGGCCGCAGCTTCGCCGCCATGTCGATCTCGTAGGGCGACCAGGGCGTCCACACCAGCGACAGCAGGGCCGCGAACAGCAGCAGCAGGCTCAGGACTGCGCCGAGCACGAAGCTGCGGTGATGCAGCGCCCTAGAGAGGAAGTGGATCCCAATCGGCTGCCGCTCGCTCATATGTCGCTGGCCTTCACCCGCGGGTCGATCACGGCGTAGAGCAGGTCGACAATGAAGTTGACCACCACCACCATGGTGGCCAGCAGCATCACGCAGTTGCGCACCACGATCAGGTCCCGGTTGGAGATCGACTGGAAGATCAGCCGGCCCAGGCCCGGCAGGTAGAACACGTTTTCCACCACGATGGTGCCGGCCAGCAGTTCCGCAAACTGCAGCCCCATCACCGTGATGACCGGGATCATGGCGTTGCGCAGCACGTGCTTCCAGATCGTGGCGCGGCCCGACAGGCCCTTGGCCCGGGCCGTGCGCACATAGTCCTCGCGCAGCACTTCCAGCACGGCGGAACGGGTGATGCGCGCCAGGATCGCAGACTGGACCACAGCCAGGGATAGTGCCGGCAGCGCCAGCGACTGCAGCGCCTGTCCCAGGCCTTGGTCCCAACCCTCGAAGCCACCAGCCGAGAACCATTGCAGATGCACCGAGAACAGCAGAATCAGCAGGATCGCAAACCAGAAGTTGGGAATCGCAATGCCCAGCTGGGTCAGGCCCATCAGGCCAACGTCGCCCAGGCGGTTGTGGCGCGCGGCTGCGTAGACGCCTACGCACAGCGCCAGCACGGTAGTCAGGAGCATGCTGATCAGCGCCAGCGGCACGGTGACAGCCAGCCGCTCCAGCACCAGCTCGGCCACGGGTGTGCTGTAGGCATAGCTGTTGCCGAGATCACCGCTGAGCATGCCGCCGACCCAGTGCAGGTAGCGCTGCAGCGGTGGCTGGTCGATGCCCAGCTTGGCGGCCAGGGCCTGCACCGCGTCGGGCGATGCGTCCGGGCCCATCAGGATCTGTGCCGCGTCGCCGGGCAGGATCTCCAGCACCAGAAACACCACGACCGAGGCCCCGATCAGGGTCGCCACCAGCGTGGCCAGGCGTTTGAGCAGGAACAATCCCATGGCGCTGTCGATGTGGAAGCGGTAGTGTGCTGGTGGGTGGGGTGTTGCGGCATTATCGGCATGCTCGCTGTGGGGTGTTTGGCCGCTGTGGGGCTTGCGCCACGGAGTAGCGCCGGATAATCAAGCGCATGTCACCCTGTTGCATCCGCACTCCCGCCAGGAAAGCGCCGTGGCCCTGATCATCACGGACGAGTGCATCAACTGCGACGTCTGCGAGCCGGAGTGCCCCAACGCGGCAATCTCTCTCGGACCGGAGATTTACCAGATCGACCCAAACAAGTGCACCGAATGCGTCGGGCACTTTGCCGAGCCGCAGTGCGTGCAGGTCTGCCCCGTGGCCTGCATCCCGGTGGATCCCCAGCACGTGGAAGACCAGGAAACGCTGTGGCAGAAATACCGCCGGCTGCAGGCCCAGGCGCAACAGACTCCGAGCGCCTGAGGGCGGCCCGGCGCGGTAGCGCCAGAGCAACGGGCTGCCCGATGTGCGCCGCTACTTGCGCACCGGTTGATTGGCCGTAGGGCTCTTCTTCTTGGCCGGAGCCGCCTTGCGCTTCTTGCGGGCGCTGGCCTTGTCAGCCTTGTCCGGCGGCACGTCCGCGGTGAAGTCGCCGGCTGGCTTCACGTTCTTGCCGGTTGCAGGCCGGCTGGCGGAAGCCTTGGAGGCTGGCGCCTGGGGCCGGTTGGCGGCAAGGTCGGCTTTTTCCTGTGCCAGCCGTGCCTTTTGCTGCGCTTCTGCGGTCTTGGCGTCCTGCTTGGCCACGGCCTGGGACTGTGCCTTCTGCGCTGCCGTCCGCTCATCTTCCACTGCCATCGGCGTGCCGCCAGGGCATGGCGTCTGGCTGTAGGTGTTCCCACACTTGTAGACATTCTGGGCTGCAGCCATCGTGGCTACAGCACTGAGGCCTACCAAAAAAATAGCATCACGAACGCGCGGACTCATCGGTGTTCTCCTTCGGCACGGTGGGAGCCGGCTTGGGCCGGGGCGGTTTGCTGGTATGGACCAGCATCGTAGCCGCCTGCATGTCGCCCGACAAGAAATGCGGCAGCGCCTTGAAGGCGCGCGCAATGCTCTGGTCGATGGCCACACGGTGATCCAGCGTCGGCTTCTTCAGCACCCAGTGCATGACTTCGCTCTTCACGCCGGGGTGTCCAATGCCCAGGCGCAGCCGCCAATAGTCGGCCGAGCCCAGCTGCTCGTGGATGTCGCGCAAGCCGTTGTGCCCGGCGTGGCCGCCACCGAACTTGAGTTTGGCCTCGCCCGGCACGATGTCGAGTTCGTCATGGGCCACCAGAATCTCTTCCGGCGCGATCTTGAAAAAGCGGGCCAGCGCCGCAACCGATCGGCCCGAGAGGTTCATGAAAGTCTGCGGCTTGAGCAACCACAGCGTCTGTCCGGCGACGCTGGTGCGCGCCACCATGCCCTGATAGCCCTTGTCCATCACCGGTGTCAGCTTGAGTTCGCAGGCCAGCGTGTCGATCCACCAAAAGCCGGCGTTGTGCCGGGTGTACTCGTATTCAGGCCCCGGATTGCCCAGACCCACAAACAGTTTGATCATTGCCAAATTATCCGGGCAAGCGCTTGCCGCCCCGGGGTCGCGCTGGGTGCGCGCAAAACAACACGGCCCGCTTGCGCGGGCCGATCATTGGAAGCAACGGAGAACTTACTTCTTGGCCGGCGCCTTCGCGGCAGGAGCCTTGGCAGCGGGTGCTGCCTTGGCTGCCGGTGCTGCGGCTTTGCCAGCCGGAGCGGCCTTGGCAGCAGCGGGTGCTGCGGCGGCGGGTGCTTCGGCAGCGGAGGCTTCCGACGCTTCGGCGGCAGAGGTCACAACCGACACCAGCACCGGGTTGGCCTTGCCTTTGGTTACGGCTGTCACGCCCTTGGGCAAAGTCAGGTCGTTGAGGTGCAGCGAAGTGCCCTTCTTCAGGCCGCTCAGGTCCACTGCGATGAACTCGGGCAGATCGGCCGGCAGGCAGGCGATGTCCAGTTCCGTCACCACGTGGTTGATCAGGCAATGGTCCAGCTTGAACGCTGGCGATTCCTCGTCACCGCTGTAATGCAGCGGCACCTTCATGTGCAGCTTGGTGTTGGCTTCCACGCGCTGGAAGTCGATGTGCAGCACCTGCTGCTTGTACGGGTGCATCTGCACGTCACGCAGCAGCACCTTGTTGACGCTGCCGGCCACTTCCATGTCGAGCACGGTGGAGTGGAAGGTTTCCTTCTTCAGCGCGTGCCACAGCGCGTTGTGATCGAGTTCCACCAGTTGTGGCTGGCCGGTGCCGCCGTAGACGATGGCGGGGGTCCGGCCGGTGATGCGGAGACGGCGGCTCGCACCCGTACCCTGCAAGGCGCGCTCAAAAGCGACGAATTTCATGACTGACTCCTGAAAGAGCCCACCGCGACCAGTGTGGCTCCGTTGATAAAAGTCCGGCGTCCTGGACGGCGCGCCGAACCACTTTTTGCCCGGATCTGGAAAGCCTGCGACCCTGACGGGTCAGAACAGCGTCTCCTGGTCCGAGAACAAACTCATCACCGACTCACCCTTGGCAATGCGCTGGATCGTCTCGGCGATCAGCGGTGCCACGGTCAGTTGGCGGATCTTGGTGCAGCCCATAGCTGCCTTGCCCAGCGGTATGGTGTTGGTCACCACCACTTCGTCCAGCGCGTTGCCACCGGCAATGCGCTCGATCGCCGGGCCGGAGAAGATCGGATGCGTGCAATACGCATACACCTTCTTGGCGCCACGCTCCTTCAACACCTCGGCCGCCTTCACCAGCGTGCCGGCGGTGTCGATCATGTCGTCCATGATCACGCAATTGCGGCCGTCGATCTCGCCGATCACGTGCATCACCTCGCTCACGTTGGCACGCGGGCGGCGCTTGTCGATGATGGCCAGATCGCAGTTGAGCTGCTTGGCCATGGCCCGCGCCCGCACCACACCGCCGACGTCGGGCGAGACCACGATCAGGTCTTCATAATTCTTCTGCCGCAGGTCACCCAGCAGCACCGGCGAGGCATAGATGTTGTCCACCGGGATGTCGAAGAAGCCCTGGATCTGGTCAGCGTGAAGGTCCATCGTCAGCACCCGCGCCACACCCACTGCCTGCAGCATGTTGGCGACCACCTTGGCCGTGATCGGCACCCGGGTGGAGCGCGGCCGGCGGTCCTGGCGGGCATAACCGAAGTACGGAATCACGGCACTGATGCGCTCGGCCGACGCGCGCTTGAGCGCATCCACCATGATCAGCAACTCCATCAGGTTCTCGTTGGTCGGGGCGCAGGTGCTCTGCACCACGAACACATCGCGGGCACGCACGTTCTGGTTGATCTCGACCTTGACCTCGCCGTCGGAGAACCGCTCCACATTGGCCAGTCCCAGAGTGATGCCCAGATGTTTCGAGATGTCGGCCGCCATGCCAGGGTTGGCATTGCCGGTAAAAACCATGAAATCAGGGGGTTGCGCAACCTGCATGAGAATCCCGGCGATTAGAAGGACCGTTCAACACATTTGGCAGGGGAGGAAGGATTCGAACCTTCGCATGCTGGAATCAAAATCCAGT
>JANMKM010000631.1:0-16330 GCA_031372035.1 Rhodoferax sp.
AGGCGGTCCAGATAGTCATCGACCGCATCCACCTGTTCCCGGCAGTCCTCGATCTTGTTCATACGGCTGCGAAATTCCGCACCACCAGGCAAGTCCCGGACGTACCAGCCAATGTGCTTGTGCGCGCTGCGCACACCCAGGAACTCACCATACAGCGCGTAGTGATCCTGCAGATGGTCGAGCAACCAGTGTCTGACGTCATCAACCCTGGGCGCCGGCAACTCGGTGCCAGTCGTCAGGAAATGCGAAATCTCCCGAAAGATCCAGGGCCGGCCCTGGGCCGCGCGGCCAATCATGATGGCATCGGCGCCCGTGGTGGCCAGGATCCGGCGTGCGTCCTGGGGGGTGCGGATGTCACCGTTGGCCACAACCGGCACCCGTAACGCCGCCTTCACCGCTGCGACCGTATCGTATTCCGCCTCGCCGGCATAACCTTGATCACGCGTGCGCCCATGTACCGCCACCATCTGGACGCCAGCGCCTTCGGCATCGCGAGCAATCCGGACCGCGTTGCGCTGGGACTGGCACCAGCCCGTGCGCATCTTCAGGCTGACCGGTACCTTGCGGGGCGTGCAGACCTTGACCACCGCTTCAATGATCGACAGTGCCAGGCCCTCGTCCTGCATCAGCGCTGAGCCGGCCCATTTGTTGCAGACCTTCTTGGCCGGACAACCCATGTTGATATCGACAATCTGCGCGCCACGGTCGATGTTGTAGGCTGCCGCATCCGCCATCATCTGCGGGTCGGTTCCGGCTATCTGCACCGCTATCGGACCCGGCTCGCCTTGGTGGTTGGCCCTGCGCGACGTCTTCAGGCTGTCCCAGAGATCACGCCGGGAGGTAACCATTTCGCTGACCGCATAGCCCGCCCCCAGGCGCTTGCACAGCTGCCGAAACGGGCGGTCCGTCACACCCGCCATCGGCGCGACAAACAAGGCGTTCGCCAATGCATATTGGCCGATATTCATGTGCGTCGATGGTGGTTGAAAAGTGGCAGGACCGGGACTTGCAGAATGGAAACCATCCAGCGCAAGCCAGAGCGTGGGCAGCCATTCTATCTGCCCAAAATTTCAGCAATTGAAATCAAATCCAGCTGGCGTTGCCGTGGCCATATTCCAAGCCGTTTGCAACAGCTGCCTATACTGGGCCAGAACAGCACCTGCACCTACGGATGGAAGCCTGGATCGAACACCTGCTCAGCTTGATGGCATTGCCCCGCTACGGGCTCAGCACGGTTTTCGTGGTGTCCTTCATTTCCGCAACGCTGCTCCCGCTGGCTTCGGAGCCGGTCGTCTTCGGATTGCTCAAGCTCAATCCCGGCCTGTTCTGGCCGGCCATCCTGGTGGCCACGGCCGGCAACACGCTGGGCGGCGCTGTCAGCTGGGCCATGGGCCTGGGCTCGCGCCATGTCATCGACCGCTACCGGCAGTCTGCAACCCATATTCGCGCGCTGGGGTGGCTGGAGCGGGTCGGACCCAGAGCCTGCCTGCTGGCATGGCTGCCCGGCATTGGGGATCCGTTGTGCGCCATCGCCGGCTGGCTCAATCTTCCTTTCTGGCCCTGCCTGGGTTATATGGCCATCGGCAAGTTCGCCCGCTACGTGGTGATGACGGCCGCCCTGTTGTGGGTATTTCCGGGTGCCGTTGGCTACTGACCACAATTCGGACCCGCAGCCACTATTCGTCGCCTGCCCGCGCCCTCAAGGACTGCGACCACCCGTACACTCGAACCGCATACATCGTCGTTGACAAGGCCCGGTGACCCATGCTGTACACAGAATCCAGGGAGCGTAGTGCCGAAATTCTGCGTTCCGTCCTGACCCACATGGGTCGGCACGACGCCATCTTCAGCCCCATCACCTACGCCGTCTGGTACGAGTACGCAGCGGGCATCAACAGTGGGCTGAACCAGGCGCTGGACCGCACGCTGCAGAGTCAGCCGCGGCTCGACGACAACACCATGCGGTCCCTGTACCAGGACCACATTGTCCGCTCCAGCGACGTCACGACCAAGCGCCTGAGCAACGAATTCGCGCGCCTGATGGCGAACATGGCGACGTCGGCCGCACAGACCGGCGACCAGGCGCAGAGTTATGGCGCGCAGCTGGAGTCGCTGCTGCAGGCGCTGCGTGCCAACGACGGCAACCGCCTGCCAGATGAACTGACCCAGGCGCTCTCGGGCACGTCGGAGATGAAAGGTTCGGCCGCATCCTTGCAGCAGCAGGTTCAGCTCAACCAGCATGAGATCCAGCGGTTGCAGTCGGAGCTGGAGCGCGCGCGGGAGGACGCCATGGTAGATGGCCTGACCTCCATTTTGAACCGCCGCGGCTTCGATCATCGGTTGCGCTCGCTGCTGCAGGCCAGTGCGGGCAGCGACGGGCCACACTGCATGATCATGCTGGATATCGACCACTTCAAGAAGGTCAACGACACCTACGGCCACATCATTGGCGACCGGGTGATCCAGGGCATTGGCGAGATCCTGCGCAACAGCAGCTTTGCCGGCGCCCAGGCGGTGGCCCGCTATGGCGGAGAGGAGTTTGCCGTGCTCTTGCCGCAGACGCCGCTGGAGAAGGCGGCGCAGGCAGCGCAAGCCGTCAGTGCCCGGGTCAAGGCCATGCGTATCCGTAACCGCAATACCCAGGAAACGGTTTTGTCAGTGACCGTGTCCGCCGGCGTCACGGTGCATCATTCCGACGACGACGCCACATCGTTCATTGCCCGCGCCGACGCCGCACTGTACAAGTCCAAGCAGGCTGGCCGCGACCGCGTCACCTGCGCCTGACCGGCGTGTGCCCTGCTAGACGTTGAACAGGAAGTTCATCACGTCGCCATCCTTGACGACGTAGTCTTTTCCCTCGCTGCGCATCTTTCCGGCCTCCTTGGCGCCCTGCTCGCCCTGGAAGGCGATAAAGTCCTCGAAGGCAATGGTCTGGGCCCGTATGTAGCCGCGCTCGAAGTCCGTGTGGATGACACCGGCTGCCTGGGGCCCGGTAGCACCCACAGCCACGGTCCAGGCCCGTACCTCCTTCACGCCAGCCGTGAAATAAGTCTGCAGCCCCAGCAGCTTGAACGCCACACGGATCAGGCGATTGAGGCCGGGTTCCTCCTGGCCGATCTCCGCCAGGAACATGCGCTTGTCCTCTTCGCTCATGTCGGCCATCTCGGCCTCCATCTTGGCGCAAATCGCAACCACGGGCGCGCCCTGGGCTGCCGCATAGTCACGCAAGCGGTCCAGAAACGGGTTGTTGTCGAAGCCATCCTCAGCAACATTGGCTACGAACATGGCGGCCTTGGCGGTGATCAGGCACAGCGGCTTCAGGCGTACCTGGTCTTCAGCATCAAATTGCAGGCTCCGCACGGGTTGTCCCTGGTCCAAAGCCGCTGCGCAGCGCTCGAGCAGGGCTACCAGCTTGCCGGCCTCCTTGTCATTGCCGGACCGCGCCACTTTCTGCTGCCGCTGCAAGGTCTTTTCCACGGTACCCAGGTCCGCCAGGCACAACTCGGTCTGGATCACCTCGATATCCGATACCGGATCGACCCGCCCGGCCACGTGAATCACGTTTTCATCCTCGAAGCAGCGCACCACATTGAGCGTAGCATCGGTTTCCCGGATATGGGCCAGGAACTGGTTCCCCAGGCCCTCGCCCTTGCTGGCACCGGCCACCAGACCGGCAATGTCCACAAACTCCACGATCGCCGGGACCACCCGCTCGGGCCGGACAATGGTTGCCAGCTGCTGCAGCCGCGGGTCCGGTAGTTCCACCACGCCCACATTGGGCTCAATCGTGCAAAACGGATAGTTCTCGGCCGCGATTCCGGCCTTGGTCAAGGCATTGAACAGGGTCGATTTGCCCACATTCGGCAAGCCCACAATGCCACACTTCAAACTCATGCAGTACCCCAAAAACAGGGTGACAAGTGTAGGCGAAGCCAATCAGCCGTCGCTCGGTCGGGCAACAGAGCCGACTCAGGCGAAATCGAGGCTGGTGCGAACGCTCTGCCCGACTTTGAGCATGGCGCCATCACCCGCAATCACAATGGCATTCATACCGAAGCTCACAGCCCCGCCAACCCGTGCATCGCAACGGTAGGTCTGCAGCATGTCGCCAACCACCGGGCTGCTGTCGCCGGTCGCAGGATCAATATTCGGGATCGGGCAACGCGGACAGGGCTTTACCGGCCGCAAGACAACGGCATCAGGCCCGGCCTCCACATGCAGGTCCAGCACCCGGTCTTCGTCATGGGCCTGGATGCCATCGAGCACCAGGTTCGGGCGAAAGCGCTCGATGCCGACGGCAGCGTGGCCGGAGCCCGCCAGACGCTGGTTCAGCAGATCGATTGAAGCCACGGACAGGACGAGCAGCGGGTAGCCGTCACTGAACTGGTTCGGCGCCTCAACGCCTGCGGTCCACTGCATGTTGGAGAGCCGCTGGTGGTCCGGATCAAAACGCACCAGCCGAAACCGGGCCGCCTGCGTCGCCGGCCGTCCATCCGGGCACAGCGACAGGTAATCCGTGAACCATTGCGCCGCGATATCGCCCATGTCATAGGCGTTGACCGTGTCCTCCCAGACCCGCACCCGGGCTGGCTCCTGAACGCTGTCAATGGACAGGTGCAGCGCCAGCATGCCCGGAGCGCGCAGAATGATCTCATGCACCTTGAGCTGTGGCCGAACCAGTGCCAGCCGCGGCGCCTCGCGCTGGGACACAAAGTCGCCTTGCGCATCCACCACCATCCAGCTGCGGTCCAGATCCAGGCCGGTCGGAGTCAACACGGCTTCATGCAGTTCAACGCCAGCGCAGGACTTGACCGGGTAGACGAACATGCGGGCGATACGGGCTCGCAGTTCGGGCGCTTCGGAAACAGATTGGTTCACGGCCAGGATCTCTCATGACGACGGGCTGGCGGCATCCCCAGGCCTGGTGGACCCCGATGCGCAGAGCCAAAATTGCTCAACAGGCGCATCTGAAAAGCGCGGAACGCTACCAAAACAGTAGCGGAACGGTCTTTGCAGCGAGCTTGTACCAGTCCCGGCAGTGTAACGGGCGCAAGGCCGACGGCATCGCCCTGCGCCACATCAGCGAGCAACCGCTCCGGAGGCCCGGGCTCCTACAATCACGGCCATGGCAAGACCCCTGGACATCTGCATTCGAGGCGGCGGCGCCGTCGGTCTGACCATGGCACTGCTGATGGCGCGCAAACGCCTGCGCGTCGGATTGGTGGCGCCGCTGGCAACAGCCAGCGCCGGCGCCCATACCGACATACGGGCCTATGCCTTGAACGCACACTCGCGCAGCCTGCTGCATTCACTGCGCTGCTGGCCGCAGGCGCACCATGCGGCTCCGGTAGCCGCCATGCATGTGTACGGCGACGCAGGTGGTGAACTCCATTTCGACGCCCAGGAGCAGCAGGCTGAAGCACTGGCCTGGATTGTGGACGCTGGGGCGCTGCAGCAGCAACTGGAACAAGCTGTAGGCTTTGCACCCGAAATCGAGCGCCTGGCCGAACCCCAGGCCGCGGGTTTGCATGTGGTGTGCGAAGGCGCCACCAGCGCCACGCCTGAACGCCTGGGTGCCGGTGTCGCCAGCTTCCGCTACCCGCAGCACGCCATAGCTGCGCGCCTGCGCGGCAGCGAACCCCACCGGGG
This sequence comes from Rhodoferax sp., assembly GCA_031372035.1. Taxonomy (GTDB): domain Bacteria; phylum Pseudomonadota; class Gammaproteobacteria; order Burkholderiales; family Burkholderiaceae_C; genus CAISIP01. The sequence goes on from JANMKM010000631.1 coordinate 5,650, forward strand.
CGCCGCCTACCAATGGTTCGCCAATGGCGAGATCCTGGGCGTGCTACCGATGGCCGACCATGAAAACGCTGTTGGCGTGGTCTGGTCCGTGATGGAACAGCGCGCACAGGAACTGCTGCAACTCGACGATGCGGCATTTGCCCGGGAACTTCAGATCGCCAGCCATGGTCTATTTGGGCAACTGGAACTGGTGAGCCAGCGCCACAAGTGGCCCCTGAAGTTGTCGCGCGCGCAATCGTGGTCTGGTGTCAGCGAAGGTCAGGCCTGGGTGCTGGCCGGAGACGCCGCACATGTCGTGCATCCGCTGGCAGGACAAGGGCTCAATCTCGGCTTGGCGGACGCAGGTTGTTTGGCGGATGTCTTGGGACAGCGGGCCTATTGGCGCGCCACCGGAGACCCGAAGCTGCTGCGCCAGTACGAGCGATCGCGCAAAGCAGAGGTTGCCGCCATGGGCCTGGTGACCGACGGCCTGCAACAGCTGTTTGGCCGGCAAGGCGCGGCCTGGGAGGCCGGACGCAACTGGGGTATGCGGGGCTTCGAACGCAGTGGTCCGCTCAAGCACTGGCTGGCCCGCCATGCCATGGGCGTGGCAGTGGACGCAGGCGGCCAGGCTGGGCCGATCTGATATTGGATTGATTTGAACTTTGGAAACGGGATATCCATGCAATGCACAAGACTGTTGATCGCTTCGGCTCTGGGCCTGTTGGCCTGTTTCGCCGCCCAGGCTGACGAAGCGCTGATCCGCAAGAACCTGGGGGAGCGCATTCCGCAGCTGCTCAAGCTCGACGAGGTCAGCAAGAGCGCAATGCCTGGCCTGTTCGAAATCCGGGTCAACGGCTCGGAAATCTTCTATACCGATGGCGAAGGCAATTTTCTGATCCAGGGCAGCCTGATCGACACCCGGCAGCGCCGCAACCTGACCGAGGAGCGGGTCGACAAGCTCACTGCCATCAGCTTCGACGCACTGCCCGTCAAGGATGCCTTCACCATCGTCCGCGGCAACGGCAAGCGCAAACTGGCCGTGTTTGAGGACCCCAACTGCGGCTATTGCAAGCGTTTCGAGCGGGACCTGCAGAAAGTCGACAACGTCACGATCTACATGTTCCTCTACCCAATCCTGAGTGCCGACTCGGGCAAGAAGTCCGAGAACATCTGGTGTGCCAAGGACCGCGGCCGGGCCTGGCAGGACTGGATGATCCGCGACCAGGTACCCGGCTCCGCCGCCGGCGCTGCCTGCAATGTGGAGGCCATCGCCCGCAATCTGGAACTGGGCCGCAAGCACAAGATCACCGGCACGCCGACACTGTTGTTCACGGACGGCACCCGCGTCCCCGGCGCCATCGGTCCGGCACAAGTGGAAAAGTACTTCGCCGATGCCAAGTAGGGCTGCGCTGCACTACCGGGTGGAATTGGCTGACCCGCTGGCGCACCTCTTTACTGTCACGCTGACTATCGCCCGGCCCGCAGCCGACCAGGGGGTTGCACTACCGGTCTGGATCCCGGGCAGCTACCTGGTGCGTGAATTCTCCCGCCACCTGCAAAGGCTGACGGCCAGCCAGAATGACGGCGAGGTGCAACTGCAGCAGATCGACAAGTGCAGCTGGCAGGTCCGGTGTGTCGCTGGCCGGGCGCTGGTGCTGCGCTACCAGGTCTATGCCTACGACAGTTCGGTGCGGGCCTGCTGGTTCGACCAGCGGCGCGCATTCTTCAACGGGACCGGTCTGCTGCTGCAGGTTGCCGGCCATGAACAGCAAGCACACGAACTGCAACTGGTCCCCGGTGCGGTAGCACGCCATTGGCATGTGGCCACAGGTTTGGCACCGCTACGCATCAATGCACGTGGCTTTGGCAGCTACAGCGCCATGAACTACGACGAACTGGTGGATTGCCCGGTTGAAATGGGCAGCTTCTGGAGCGGCGCGTTCACCGCCCGCGGCATCACCCACCGCTTCGTCGTCACCGGAGCGACTGCCAATTTCGATGGCGAGCGCCTGCTGGCCGATAGCCGCAAGATCTGCGAGGCAGCGATCGCCCTGTGGCACGGAGAGGGTCGCTGGTCGCGCCTGCTCGGCAGACCGCTGCACCGTGACTATCTGTTCCTGCTGAATGCCGTCGATGACGGCTATGGTGGCCTCGAACACCGGAACTCCACCGCCCTGATCTGCAACCGCCGGGACCTGCCCCGGCTGGCGCAACCCGGCGCGGCCGCGAGCCAGCCCGAGGGCTACACCACCCTGCTAGGCCTGATCAGCCACGAATACTTTCACACCTGGAACGTCAAGCGCCTGCGACCGGCCGAATTCGCCAGCTACCGCTATGACCAGGAAAACTACACCCGGCTGCTGTGGTTCTTCGAAGGCTTCACCAGCTACTACGACGATCTCCTGTTGCATCGCGCCGGCCTGGTGGATGACGCCGCATACCTGCGGCTGCTGACCAAGACCGCCAACCAGGTGTTGCAGGCACCGGGCCGGCAGGTGCAGTCGGTGGCGCAGGCCAGCTTTGACGCCTGGGTCAAGTACTACCGGCAGGACGAGAACACGCCCAATGCCACCATCAGCTACTACACCAAAGGCGCGCTGGTGGCACTGTGTCTGGACCTGACTTTGCGACGCGAAGGCCACGCCAGCCTGGATCAGGTGATGCGCGGCCTGTGGCAACGCTGCCAGGCCGGGCCAATGACCGAACAGGACTTGCTGGAGGTGTTGCAGCAACTCGCGGGCCGCAGCTTCCAGCCGGAGCTGGCAACCTGGGTGCACAGCACCGAGGACCCGCCTTTGCAGGCCCTGCTGGAAGGCGCGGGCGTGAGTGTGCACCTCGAGCCAGCGCAACTGGCGCAGAGCCTGGGTTTGCGGTTGGCCGATGGCGTGGCCTTGCGCATCAAGCATGTGCTCAACGGCGGTGCGGCCGAAGCCGCTGGCTTTTGTGCAGGGGACGAGTGGCTGGGGATCGAGACCGCGGACGGACAGGCCTGGCGCCTGCATCGGCTGGACGATCTGCTGCTCCACACCCGTGCCAGTGAGGCACTGCGCGCGCTGGTGGCGCGAGACCAGCGGCTGCTGTTCCTGCCCATGACCATGCCGAAGCCGGCCAGCACCTGGCGCCTGGGCGTGCGCGACAGCGCCCAACTGGCCTTGTGGCTGGCCGACAAAGCGGCGGCAGCCTGAGCGGTCGTCCGCCGCCAGTGTCGCTTCAGCGGCGCTGGTCCAGCACCCGCTTGGCCTTGCCCATGCTGCGCTCCACGCCTCCCGGAGCACGCACCTCCACCGTCGCGCTGGTTCCCACATAGGCCTTGATCTCATGCTCCAGCCAGGCGGCGGCGGCGCGCGCGTCCAGCGCATCGGGCGCCAGACCCGGCCGCGCTTCCACCACCACCAGCAGCGCATCCATCGGTCCGTCTCGGCGCAGCACGCACTGGTAGTGCGGCGCCAATTCGGCGCGTTTGAGGATCAACTCTTCGATCTGGGTCGGAAAGACATTGACGCCACGCACAATCATCATGTCGTCGCTGCGCCCGGTGATCTTCTCGATGCGCCGCATGCTGCGGGCCGTGCCTGGCAACAGGCGTGTCAAGTCCCGCGTGCGATAGCGGATCACCGGCAGGGCCTCCTTGGTCAGACTGGTGAATACCAGCTCGCCCACTGCGCCATCCGGCAACAGAGCCCCGGTGTCGGGATCAATGATTTCGGGATAGAAATGGTCTTCCCAGACCGTGGGGCCGTCCTTGGTCTCGACGCACTCGCTGGCCACGCCCGGGCCGATGACTTCGCTCAGACCGTAGATATCCACCGCGTCCAGACCCATCCGGTGCTCGATCGCCTGGCGCATGTCGTTGGTCCAGGGCTCAGCGCCAAAGATGCCAGTACGCAGGCTGCTCTGCGCCGGGTCCAACCCCTGGCGTTCAAATTCATCGGCAATCGCCAGCATGTAGCTGGGCGTGACCATGATGATGTCCGGACGGAAGTCCTGGATCAGTTGGACCTGGCGCTCGGTCTGGCCGCCGCCAAAGGGCACCACGGTCAGGCCCAGGCGCTCGGCGCCGTAATGCGCACCCAGGCCGCCGGTGAACAACCCGTAGCCATAGCTCACGTGCACCAGGTCGCCCGGCCGCGCACCCGCGGCGCGGATGCTGCGCGCCACCAGGTCCGCCCACATGTCCACATCATTGCGGGTGTAGCCCACGACCGTTGGCTTGCCCGTGGTGCCGCTGGATGCATGGATGCGCACGCACTGCTCACGCGGCACGGCGAACATGCCAAAGGGATAGCTGTCGCGCAGGTCCTTCTTGGTGGTGAACGGATAGCGCGCCAGATCCGCCAACGACTTGCAGTCATCCGGGTGTACGCCCGCGGCATCGATCTTGGCGCGGTACACCGCCGAATTGCGGTAGGCATGCTGCAGGGTCGCCTGGAGCCGCTGCAACTGCAGTGCGCGCAAGGCATCCTGGCTTGCAGTCTCGATCGGCTCGAGCGCAAAGCCCGTCACGGCGTCACCGGCACCACGGCACCACCAATCTGGGCACTCTTGCCACGGAACATCGCCACCACTTCACCGCGCTGGTTGCTGACCCGCATGTCGTAGATGCCGTGGCGCCCCTGCAATGTCTGCTCGATGCCTTCACAGGTCAGCACGTCATCCAGGTGCGCCGGGCGCAGGAACTCGATGCTGCAGCCAGCGGCAACGGCGGCCTTGTTGTAGCTGTTGCAGGCAAAGGCAAAGGTGGAGTCTGCCAGGGTAAAGATCAGGCCACCGTGGCAGATCTGATGGCCGTTGAGCTGTTCGGCGCGCACCTGCATCCGCATCACCGCGCGCCCGGGTGTGCATGCCACCAGCTCCATGCGCATGAACTCGCGCGAGGCGCGATCCGCCGCAAACATGGACTCTGCCACCCGCAGCGCCGTTGCAGCGCTTGCTGCGCCGGCATCGCCAGTTGGCACCCGAACCGGCACCGGATCATGCGTACCGGCCATCTACGCGCCCTTGAATACCGGTGCGCGCTTGGCACGAAACGCCAGCACGCCCTCGATGTAGTCGTCGGTCCGCCCCATCTCCGACTGCATGTCACGCTCGGCATCAAGTTGCTGGTTCAGGCTGCGGGTGGAGGCCGCATGCAGCATCTTGCGGGTCGCGACAAGCGCCTTTGTCGGCATTGCGGCCAGGCGTGCCGCCAAGGCCAGGGCAGCGGCGACGCTGTCGTCGGCCACGTCCCAGACCATGCCCCAGTCACGGGCCTGTTCGGCAGCCAGCTTGTCGCCGGTCAGAGCCAGTGCCATGGCTCTGGCCAGGCCCAGGCGCTGCGGCAGAAACCAGGTACTGCCGGCGTCCGGTATCAGCCCGATCTTGCTGAACGCCTGGATGAAGCTGGCGCCGGGTGCCGCGATCGCAATGTCACAGGTCATGGCCAGTGAGGCGCCGGCGCCAGCAGCGACGCCGTTGACCGCCGCCAGCGTCGGCATGCGCAGGTTCTGCAGCCGCCGAACCGTTGGATTGAAAGCCTCATCGATCACCGGTCCCGGGTCGGCACGCTGCAGCAGGTCCGGACCAGGTTCGAAATCAAACTCCGCCAGGTCAGCACCGGCGCAAAACGCGCGGCCGGCACCGGTGATGACCAAGGCACGCACCGCTGGATTGGCCTCGGCCCGGTCGAGACCGGCCCACAGGTCATGGTGCATCTGGCGGGTGAAACTGTTGAGCGCCTGCGGGCGGTTCAGCGTCAGCAACGCCACGGCACCTTGTTCAGCATAGAGCACGGTTGGATCGGACATGGGCTTCCCTCTTCTGGTGCGCCAATTTAACACCACTGACGGAGCCCACATCGCTGCCAGTCAGTCCGGGATGGACGGGTGGTTATAGTGCGGCATCCATCAACAGCGGGGTACATGATGAACTATGAAATGGTCCAGGTACGGACCGAGGGTGACAAGGTCGGCATCGTGACCCTGCACCGGCCCAAGCAGCTCAACGCGCTCAATGACCAGCTGATGGACGAGCTCGGAGCAGCGCTGCGGACTTTCGATGCCGATCCCGCCATCGGCTGCATGATCGTCACCGGCAGCGAGCGCGCCTTCGCCGCCGGGGCCGACATCGGCGCCATGGCCAGCTACAGCTTCGCCGACGTCTACCGCAACAATTTCATCGGCCGCAACTGGGAGCAGATCCTGGCAATCCGCAAGCCGGTGATCGCGGCAGTCAGCGGTTTCGCCCTGGGTGGCGGCTGCGAACTGGCGATGATGTGCGACTTCATCATCGCTGCAGAGAATGCGCGCTTTGGCCAACCCGAGATCAAACTCGGCATCATCCCCGGCGCAGGTGGCACGCAGCGCCTGCCCCGCGCGGTCGGCAAGTCCAAGGCCATGGATATGGTGCTGACCGGCCGCATGATGGATGCCCACGAAGCCGAGCGCAGCGGCCTGGTCAGCCGGGTGGTGCCACTGGAGCGGCTGATGGAAGAGGCATTGGCTGCTGCCCTGGCAGTATGTGGCTACTCGCAGATCGCCACCGCGGCCGCCAAGGAGGCCGTGAACCAGGCCTTTGCCGGCTCGCTGGCTGAAGGTGTGCTGTTCGAACGCAAACTGTTCCACGCCCTGTTTGCCACCGAGGACCAGAAGGAAGGCATGGACGCGTTTGTGGCCAAGCGCCCGGCGAACTTCAAGCACCGCTGAGTGGCAGCGGCCCTTTGATCGGGCTATAATCTGGGCCTCGAAAGGCGCTTGCGCAAGCGCCTTTCGAAACCCTGAAGGGGAAGGCGCTTTAGCTCAGTCGGTTAGAGCGATGGAATCATAATCCACAGGTCCGCGGTTCGAATCCGTGAAGCGCCACCAAGAACACCGCACCCCATATAGAAAGCCTGCTACTTAATTGCTAGCGGGCTTTTTCGTTTTGGGGCTGGCGGGGCACTGGCGGGACACTGCTGGAGAAATGTCGTCCCGGCAGAACTCAGGATCAAGCCCACGACAACGCGAACGGCGGTCGGCTGGCCGCTATCAGCTTCGGCCCGGATCGGGGTCCAAATGACCAAAATCCAAGAGTCAATGACCCAAAACTGTCCCACGACTTGAATTTCAATCAAAACAATCAAACGAAATCAAACACTTAAGACTTTTTAGCTGTGGATTGTTGTTCCACTGTTGCATTTATTGCCGACCTGTTTTAGACTTTTCCCATTGCTTCAAAGGGGAACGAAATGGCGGCAATCGAGAAGCGGCAGAGCGAAGACGGATCGACCAGCTACCGGGTCAAGATTCGGCTGCGGGGTCATGAACCCGTGTCAGCCACATTCGACCGGCTGACGGACGCCAAGACCTGGGCGGCGAAGACTGAAACCGACATCAAGGCAAACCGGTACTTTGGCGCGGCGAAGCGCCACACAGTCAAGGAACTGATTGGCCGGTACGAAACGGAAGCCGTGCCATCACTCAAGAGCGCCCGTGCCGTGAAGCTGCGGCTGAAGTATTGGACTGATGCAGTCGGGCACCTGCTGCTGTCCGACCTGAACGCGGCGACCATCAAGAAGCACCGTGACACGCTCAAGGCGACGCCAAAGGCGCGGGGCAATGGTGAACGCTCAGGGCCTGACGTAAATCGCGCCATGGCCGCGCTATCGTCCGCGCTGACCTATGCCGTGAAAGAGCTTGAATGGCTGGAAGAAAACCCCATGACACGGGTCCGTAAGTTCAAGGAGTCAGACGGTCGCGTCCGCTACCTGACGGAAACGGAACTGCCGGAACTGCTCAAGGCTTGCCGGGCGTCCAAGCATGACCACCTGCTGCTGGCCGTGCTGCTGTCGCTCTCCACTGGCGGGCGGCAATCCGAAATCATGACGCTGACATGGAAGCAGATCGACCTGAAGAACCAGACCGCGACGCTGCTGGACACCAAGAACGGCACCATGCGCAGCCTGCCAATCGTCGGCGAAGCCTTCGACCTGCTGACCGCACGGGCCAAGGTCCGCAAGATAGACGACGACCGCCTGTTTCCTGCCGGGCCACGGGCCAAAACCAAGGAAGCATTTGCCGACCTGCGGGCACCATGGTCCGCAGCATTGAAGGTCGCAAAGATCACGGACTTTCACTGGCATGACCTGCGCCACACTTGCGCGTCCTACATGGCAATGTCGGGCGTGTCGCAATTGGAAATGGCGAAGCTGCTCGGGCACAAGACGCTTGCAATGACCATGCGGTATTCGCACCTGTCGCCACAGCGCACGATTGAACTTGCTGGCGGCCTTGCGAAGCGGCTCGGGATATGAAAAACCTTGGCTTCGGTGGCGACGACCATGCAATTCGTGAAGCCGTTAAGACCGTCGCCTTTCACTCGCTCGACAAGTACACAGCGGAAGAAGTGGTTGGTGCGGGATTAGCCGTCAAAGCCTTGCTGGACGATTTCAGGAAGACTCATGCTGATCAGGTTCCGACCTACACAAGTTCAGGCGGACTGCTGGACTTGCAGCCGCGTACCTTTGCGGTGAACGACTTTGAGTTGGCGCTTCATTTGGACGCTAACGGTCACCCGGCAATGGCGACACTTCAGAGCAATGGACCGCCGCCACTAATGGCGTATTTGGCGACGGCCACCCTTGGACAGGATTCGCTTTCGACTGGAGCATTGGAGTCTGCGTTGCAATACGCCATCCGGTCACTGACCTTTGGTTTGGCCGCGAAGGATCACTGGAACACCCAATTGCAGAGCGAACTGACGCGGCAGACGGAGCTTGCAAGCCATGGGCGCAAATTCAAGGGCAGAAAGCCTGAAGCTGAAGGGCCACTGACGAAGGTCATTCGGAAATATTTGAAGCGCCATGGTGGACAAAACCCAGCCCAAGTTTGGACCGCGCTTTTCAGCGCACAACCTGAAGGCATGACATTTTGCGAAAGCAGAAAGCTAGGCCGATACATTGAATTCGACCAGCGAACCAAAGCAGGAAAGATCAAGAACAGCGACTACAAAAACTTTGCCAACATAGTCTATCGACTGCGCAAGAAATTGAAGTAGTTCCATCGAATAGCGAAGGCGATGGAAGCGGGCTCTAGCATCGGCTGCGCACCGCAATCGTCACAGGAATTCACCTGCGAAATTCAGTGCGTAGGAGAAACCATGACACAGTCAACGCATGCATGCGCCACTGTAGAACTTCCCGCCAAGCTTTGGCTTGCAACCGTGCCAGTAATCGCGTCCATCTACGCGGACGCAGGGGTCACACCCGGCGCTGTCCGTATGGACATCTTCAAAGCTGCTGATCGGAAGAACTCACGCGGCGAAATCATCAAGGGCAACGGCCTGGCAGAACACGATGCCATCGTGCGACGCGGGCGCAAGGTCCTGATCGACGTTCATCGTTACGGCAACTGGCTTGCCGGACGCCCACCAGTTCAAAGCTGAAGGGGGCGCACATGAACACAACTTCGCGTGAAAACGGCGAAGGGTCTGTCCGCGGCCAAGCAAAACAGACCCCCCTAGTCGTCACCAAAACGATTGCCCATATTTTAAGCAGGTTCGCTCCCAAGATCAAAGGGGGCAACCATCATGGTGCATGACTTCGACAAGGACTTCAGATTCTCGACTTCGCCGGACGCCCATGCACTTGTGCGACGGACCTGCCACCGTCTGATACCCGAATGCTGCGGCGTGACGCGGGCCAGCCCTGCTGACGACCGCAAGGGCGTGGACTATTGGGTAATCACTCCACACGGACGCCTGGGCCTGGACGCGAAACTGCGGCGCAAGGACTACGGCGCGAAGACTGGCGGCCCGTTAGATTGCGTGATCGAACTGGATAGCGGGGGCTCCAGTGGCTGGCTGCTCAAGCCGGGCGGCGCTGCGCTGATTCTGTTCGCCACACTCGACACGCACCGGGTCGCGTTGTTCGAAGCCACCAAGCTGCGAACTGCGGTCATGCTGAACCTGTCACGCTGGATCGCGACTGGACGGGCCAAGGAGATCACCACCGATTCCACCCGAAACGGCAGCCAATGGAAAAGCCGTGCCGTCATCGTGTCCGCTGACCTGCTGGAAGCCGCCATAGACGCAATTGACGACGGCGACCCAGCAAGCAATGACGGAGAGCCCGTATGAACGCGATTGGCTTTTTCAGCATCAAGACGCTGCAAGGTCCGGGCACACTGTTGGCCGCAAGCAGGCACAACAAGCGGGCAATTCAGCGGGAACTCGGGGCGGCTGCGCACATAAACGCAAGCCGCATGGCGCTGAACTATTCGCTGCACGGGCCTGAACTGCCCGAACAAGTGGCCCGGATTGCCAAAGAGTTGAAGTTGGCAGCGGGCATCAACAAGGATCGAAAGGGGGGCATCCTGGCACTGGAACTGCTGTTCAGTCTGCCACCCGCGACGGAACTTGATACAGCGCAGTACTTTGCTGACTGCCTGCAATGGGCGACATGCAACTTTGGCGGCGTGGCTAACGTCCTGTCCGCTGACGTGCACCTTGATGAGTCAGCGCCACACATGCACATCTTGATCCTGCCACTGATCGACGGGCGCATGAACGGCAGTGCATTGATCGGCGACAGGCACCGCCTGTTGCACCTGCATAGTGACTTCCACAGCGCCGTAGCGGGCCGCTACGGGCTTTCCAAGGGGCCGGGTAGGCTACAGGGCCGGGCGAAGGAAGAAACGGCCACAGGCGTCGTGCAGCATCTCAAAGCAACCAATGATGCGGCCCAATC